>JAKAAE010000024.1 GCA_021797225.1 Thermoplasmata archaeon
CTCAGTGAGCTCTCAGAATGCACCCCAGATCTGGACAGATGCGCATCTGTATACGGCAGTCAGGGATTTGAATCTGACTATACCGGTGTAATCTGGGGCAGGGACCTTGTATGGCGTGATAATAAATGGTCTCTTGGAGATAACTGTGAGGATTTCGAAATAAAGAGAATTTTTAACAGGGCAAGGGATGGTAATACTGATTTGTTTAACCACGTTATAAATCTCTTGATTAACAGGTACAGAATTTTATTAACAAGGGGAATCTCAGGAACATACATATTCTGTGAGGATGATGAAACATCAGAGCATATTAAGAGCATTATAAAAAATGTGGGATAATAAAAACGAATAGGGTTAAAATATGGTATAAATTAATATCATGATGATATATTTATTTAATTACTGGATTCGGATCAACGCCTAAAAATAATAAAAATTATCCGGGATGACCGGTTATTTTGAATTAATATTGTATGAGCATATATTGTTCAATGGGCATATATTGCATTGCGGGATGGATCTGCACACAATTGCACCGAGATCAAGAATTGCATATCCAAATTTTACCGGTTCTGAACCACCCAGTGCCGTTTCATATGCGGGATTCAGTACATGACCCTTTCTAAGCTGCTCACTGATCCGAATGCCCAGCATCCTGGAAAATATCCTCACAGTGTTTGCATCAATTAGCGGGTCATTGAGGCCGAATCCAAACACCCTTACTGCCGAAACCGTATAATCACCAAATCCCGGAATTTTTTCAAGCATTTTGCGTTTAGCAGGTATTTTATCATTATAGTTTTTACATACATATTCAGCAGCAGCTACCATTAAGCCCGTTCTCCTATTAATTCCAAGATGTGATACCGCATCCTCAATAAAATCAGCACCTGCACTGGCAAGGCAGCACATGCCGTCACATTTCCGTGTAATGTTAAGATATGCATTAATCACCTGTGATGCCCGGGTTCTTCTAAGAAGCAGTTCGGATATGGCAACCCTGAACGGATCAAATGTGTACCTCCATGGAAAGCTTCTGTAATTGTTTCCTCCCCATTTAATCAGCAGTTCGGCCATGTTACTGCTTTTCAGTGATTCCAGCTGTGCTGCTGACAATTTCATGCATGATCCCTCCAACAATTTTTGAAAATACTGGACTCACAGAATCAACAATCATCTGGTACCTTATTCCCCTTCCGACCCCATGCGGGAACGGATACCCATCAAACCCCATTATTCTGAGTGCCTCCAGCACCGATATTACCCTCGGATCATCCGAATCAATGCCATGATCCGGATGTAATGTGTATGTTTTCATAATATTGCCAAATGATGGTGCCGGGCTGTCCCATGCCAGCTGACGCCAGCCAAATTTTCCTGTTATGTAATATTTTTTATATTTTTCAATGGTTTTCATGTGTGGCCACTCATGCCCCGGCAGGCTGTTTTCTGGTTCATTTCTCAGGTACCATATGGCATCCCGGACCGTTCTGTAATCCCTCCTTTTTCTGCTAATATTATCAAATATGGTATTTTCACTGCCAAGCATCCCTGAAATAAAAAATCTTTTTCTTGCAACAGGCGCACCGAAATCTGAATATCTGTACATCTCTGATGATACAGAATATCCTGCATTTTCCATTCTAACAATTGATTCCGCAATTACGGGGTCATTCCTTATTGCCGGAACATTTTCCATTATAAAAAATAGTGGTCTAATCCTTAAAACAGTATCAAAGAATACATTTACAAGATTATAATCCCTGTGATTGCCTCCACGCCTGTGAAGGTTGACTGTTGACCACGGCCTGCATGGTGGGCCGCCTATAACACCGGTATAATTTCCATTAACCTGATCCATATAAAGATTCCTTACCAGGGCATTCCCGCCTGTAAGTATTTTATATGTTTCCGCGGCCGTTTTATTAATATCGATGCCGGTGACATCAAATCCCGAGGATGCAAAGCCGTATGAAAATCCCCCCATACCCGAGAACAGATCCAGAATGCTTAATGTATTTTTCATTCAGGCACCACCATGATCATTACCATATACCACCATTGCATTTATATCTGTATCTGCAATCTGAAAGCATGCACGTGAAACCTGAAAACTTTTTCCAGATTTGCCAAGGGAGGATATCATTGTCCTAAGCCTCTCGCTGAGATTGGGATATCTGCCGTGAAGTAATCTGTTCCTAATTGCCTGTATGCCAACGCATGCACCATAACATTTTATGGCCATGGCATCTGTAAAATCTTTATTTCCGTCCATTTGATGTATGAATTCAAATATCCTAATCATATCTGCCAGGTTTTTTGGCCTCTCTATTCTGTACATGTAAACATATTTGTAGGTCTCTGTTATCCGCCACCATGTGGATATGTAGTAAGCGTTACTTGCTGTTATTCCAAGGGATGATATGCTTTTGGCCAGATCTGGGGTGCATTCTGAGAGCTCACTGAGACTGTCAAGCCAAATTCTGGATATTTTATATGCCTCGGAAAATTCCATGCCATTTACCCTTATTCCAGCCCCATTCTCTATAAGGAAGTATGTTAAACGGGCCTTTACCGATGCGTAGAAGCCACTTCTGTCGAGCGGTATAAAGCTGCCCATAATATCATTTATTATATTGCGGTCATCTGTGTTTAATTCCACAAGATTATCCGACTTGATTACATATATATCCATGCCTGTGGGAAGGACAAGAAGATTGCCGGTACTGTCATAAAGTGCAAGCATTCTCTCACCCCTTTTTATTGTGTACCTAGAGCTTTGACCGCTACTATCATACTCATCACCGTAATTGTGCGGATCTGATAATACGGGTATGTACTCATAATCAATGCCTGAAATTCCGGATTTTCCAATGCCATCCATTATATCAGATACCATGTCTGGCATGTTTTTATCATTAAAAATAAAATAATTTGTGTAGTCAAGATATCTCCTGTATTTAAAGAAATCATTAATGTAATCCTGGTAATCCGGATCAGAGAAAACAATTATTCTTTCTGCCTGCACCAGTTCCGGATTAAAGCTCTTTGGTATGAATGTCATAATAACATTTCTGAACCGTGATCTGGAGAGCCTGTACAGGCTGGCTGTTTTAATATTTTTAAGTCCGTGGCGTGCCAGGGCGTCGGGTATTGCCGAATTTTTGAAAATTACAATGCAGTTGTCCGGTGAATCCATATTGTTTTTATGCACGTATTCTGCAACCTCATCTGCCCATGGGTTTGCATCTCTATCAGGTATTGATCCGCATAGAACCCCGTAATCACCGTTTTTGGCGTTAAAGGCATCATTAATAATATCATCCAGTCCTTTATCATCCGGATTAGTTGAAATACTGTTTAAATGAGTGAGTGTAATCCTTGCAATTTTTAATAAAGAATCAAGCCTTTTCTGCAGGCATTTATCAGAGAGTTTAATATGAGGATTCCTGTTATATTTGACAATTTCCACATGAGGAGTTCTTGGTAACGTAATATCCGGGAGGTTGGTTTTATCATCAATACGGGCAATAAACTCAAAGGATTTTAGCGTGGCAATGCATTCCACTCCCGTATTTTTGATGGCCCCATTAATTTCATCCCGGTTAAAATCTCCCACAATTAAGACCGTTCTTCCATCAAGATTTTGCTTTAACCTCGGAAAATCCACATCATTTATGAATGGATTTATTATGTTCAGGATTATTACCAGCCTAGGCTGATATCTTTCAATATTGCTGATCAGCCTGTCAGGATTTACATACTCATGGAAGATTAAATTATCCCTGGCCCTATCAGATATCATTGTTTCGCTGTGTTCATAAAAAGATTTAAAATCCTCCCTGTTATACAGTTTAATTTTGCCAAACCTGCTCATTGATGGTTTTCCATGCGCCTGAATTATAACCCTGCCGGTATAATATTCACCATACCTCTCCCTTATCCTTCTGATAAAACCATTTCTGTTTCCAGCGTGAATTCTGCCATGAACTGAAAGCTCCCTTATGGTATAGGCGTACGACCTTACCTTTGGAAATACATCAATTTTATCGGTACCATTTACCGGGGAATTTGATGGTGCATCATCCTGAACATATATAAGATCGGGGATCTGTTTGGCCAGAATGGATGTTCCTGAAACCGTATCACCATCAGGCACCACAATCATAACATTTTCACTGTTTTTAATGAGATATTCATAACCCAGAACCGTGGCAAAAATTTCTGGATTTCTGAAGGGCCATGTTACAACAAGAATCCTTTCAGGTTTGTTTCCAGCAATCCACTCAATATATGAGGCCTCAATATCATTTAGACGGATCCTCCATGGAAGCGCCTGCCCAAATATATGGCATTCCGTCCCATCGCCGGTGCATATGTGGTATTTCCCACAGTTTCTTATTATACTCCCTGGCCCTTCAAGCGGGGAACCACACTCTGGACACTGCGGTATTACATGATAGTAGTTATTCATTAAAACACCCAGATGTTCCTGTCAAGGAACGTGTTGTAGTACTCGCAGGACGTTTCTGGAAGCATGATGCAGCTGTAGCACGCGGCACCATTGCCCTCTTTCGGATTCCATTTTTTATCAGAGCAGAAGGGATCATTTGAGCATTCGTTTATGTATCCTGCTGCATCACCGATTATTTCGTCAAGAAGCCTTTCTTTAACTAGATCGGTAAGCCCGCCTGTGGACCCATCGGACCCCGGGAGGTTTGAGTATATGAGAATTCCATAACCTGCCTGTGTGGAGTAAACCCTTTCCCTTAATGATGCCAGGGAATATCCGGTTCTGTAAGATACCGCCCTTATGAGTGCATGGGACACTGTATGAAGCATGGTGAATTCCTCAGAATTGGTATAGTTTCCCCAGTTTCTGGTGATGTTATTATCCGTAACCGGAAACCATTTATAATCAGGTTTCATGTACTTTTGCATGATCTTTTCCATACCTGCCGGTGTTGTGTAGATAAATATGGCGTCACCATTGTTTATCATACCCGGAATATATTTATTTCCATTAAAGTTAAATGCAGATTCAACAATCTGAGGGGGCGCATTCGAATTTTTTGAATCCCTTATGTTTCTTACATATGATGGCTGCATGATGAGCATTTCAATCTGTTCCACGCCAGCATATTTAAATCCGTTTAAGTTTTCAGAATTAAACGGACCGGTAAGCCTGAATTTATCATTTTGTGGATCCTGAATTCTGTACTCGCAGCTGTTATAAAGAAATTCAAACTCCATCTGCATTATTGAACCAATACCTGCCTGGCCTGTATTTTGGTTGATAATCTTATTAATTGCATCCGCCAGTTTATTTATATCGCCCGGGGTGTCAAGCCCGTATCTTGATTTTATATCATCATACTGCCTATCATTAATCAGGGTACCAATCATTGACCCAAGAAAATCTTTAATAACCTGTACGTTATGATTTTTGTCTATAAAATTTGCTATTGTTTGCAGCACATTATGCGGTAGCTGGGCAAGAGTTCCCTGCTGTGGCAGGTTAAGAATCATGTACACATTTGGGTATCTGAGCGATGATGCCTGCCTCTGAACAACGTGCATTTTGTAATTGCATTGATTGCCTGAATTGCTTTTCTGTGCTCCCCTCTCTGGAAATCTGCCGGTGCATTTGAATGAAATTGAATAAACATCGTGCATGCTTTTTGATTTCTGGCATACAGGGCACTTAATTTGAATGGATTTCAGGCTCTGTGATTTCTGAATCCATAAATAGTATGCCGGCCTGTGTTGGATGCCTGATCCGTGAACAGCATAGTGCCAGGCCATATCATCCATGTGACCTGCAGGACAGGCCATAATAAATCTTGTCTGTGTGCTGTATTTTTCATAGTGGCATACGGGGCATTCTTTCTTTTCATTTGATGAATGGTAAAGTATGGATGCATTTATACCTAATTTTTTATGCGCCGGATCATTAGTGCAGACCCTCCACGATGGAAAATACCCTGTATCATAAAGTACATCACCAGGTTTATCAGGCAGGATTGCCTGATTTGATGGTAGCTCAAGGACGTGAATGTCATTACCGGATCCAAAAACAGCTTTTAGAAGCATATTAACATGGCTGTTTAATCTTGGTGTCAGGTCAAAGTGATCAAGGATTGTTGAAATTCCTTTTTGCCTGATTTTATAAATCCTGTCTGCCATTATCACTGAGGCAAACTCATTTCCCTCAATTAGAGCCCCGGGTCCGTATCCAAAAACAAACTGTGATGTTCTTATGCAGAATCCGTTAAAATTGCCAGATTCCTCAACATCACGCAGGGATTGCAGTGCATTTTCATACACAATCATGGGCCGTGATTGCAGGTATTTATCCTGCGGCATGCCAAGTACAACGGCATTGTAGCATTTACCGGATGCACTGTTCTGACCACGGTATATCATATGGCTGTTTGAAAAGCCAAAATTTTGTGGGCCTGATTTTGCAATGGAGATCCATTTGTCAATTATTCTCCCATAGTTATCAGCTATCTGCTGTGAGTTTGTGCACCTTATTCTATTTTTTGTAAAATCCAGAAAATTACTCACCGTTGCCCTGGATGAAACTATATCCCGGGCCGAACCGGGCGGTCTTAGGTTGGGGTCTAATGCCCTTGCATATGCAACAAAGGCCGGTCCAGCTGCCCTGTTCATGGATCCGGTGGACCATGGCGAAACGGGTGAATTCTCCACAAAGGCATGTATCCTGTCATGATACTGCAGGAACATCTCATAGTGGCTCCTATCACGTGGCCGGGCTATGTTATAAAGTATGACCACCAGTGCCTTCTTTGATCTGCCAACCCTTCCGGTTGCCTGTATGTATTCCGAGGTCATTTTTGGCTGCCCTGACACAACCATAAGTGAGAGCCGGGATATGTCAACCCCGGTGCCAAACATCGATGTTGTTATAAGCGCATCGGCGTTGGTTCTTATACTTTTTTGATCCCACGCCTCCAGCCTCTCAAGTATCAATGGTATGTCCTGCGACCCTGCACGGGATGACAGCCCCTCTACATTAAAGGGGTCCAGATATATATTCCCGGCAACATTTATCCTCTGCATCACATCCTCATGATAAAGGGACTCTGCTATGGAAAGCTCCTTAATTGAGTTAAAGTATAGCACAGGAGTCCAGAAGTATTTTATATCAGTATCTGTTTCATTCCTGTATTTTGTTTTTATGATGTTTGTGATTATATCTATAAGTGCAGACTGCATGCTTGTTCCTGTTGCCATTATTCCCATGTAAACCCTTCCCGGCCCGTCAGGATTAATATCACCAGGATCCAAATTTTCGGGGGTTTTAAAGAAATAGGAATCAGATGATGATATGCCGCCCGGTGGAAACAGCATGCCCTTTCTTGCAAAGAGCCTGCTGACCTGATCCTGATATCTGTTTACTGTTGCACTTGCGGCTATATAATTTATTCTGTGGTTTTCCATTAATGCCGAGACTGCATTCTCATACACACCGAACATGCTTCCCATGGGTCCGGTGAGCAGGTGCATCTCGTCCTGTATTATTAGGTCTGGGCCGGCGTATGAATCACCTGCCATGAATACCGATGAGGCGTTTGGGTCAAATGCCAGTCTTGCCACTTTATCAACAGTGCTTATAATAAACGATGGATGATTTTTGTATATATCCTCATCAACGGTGTATGCCGGTATTGCCATGCCTGATAATTGACAGTTTGGGTTGTTGCAATTTATCATAATTTCACTGCGTTTTTTGTTTTTCACAATGCGGTAGCCCGGGAGAAGAATTTCATAAATTTCATCAATCCTGAGGTCATTAAAATCGGCCGAATTTGCAATATCATAGAAAGAAACATCTGAAAGGGCCTCAATATGGTATATGTGGTTTGAACATTGGTATATTTTAAATTTCTGTCCTGTGTAATTCTGATTTATTGTCGCATTAGGTGCATTAACAAAAAATGAATCACCGGTCTTTAATCCCCTGTCCAGTGGAATTGCCAGAAGGGATCCGCATGCCGGACATTTAATAATCTGTACCGGATTGCCCTCATTTTTTTTATGGCTGTTATTTCCCAACTCCCTGATGAATCTCCGTGCATCTGATCCGGAATTTGGTGTTATATTTTTTCCAACCCACAAGCCGGCAGAGATTGGAAATTCGGATCCATCATTAAAACTATTATAATGGGTTCTTATGTATTCCGCAGCAGTTATAACCTCCAGAGTTCTCTTAAACTGCTGAACTGTCAGAAGCCTCAGCGTGTATCTGCTAATAACCGATGTGCCAGGGTTTAATATATTTTTACTGGCCTGCATTGTATATCTTCTGTATATTATATCAAATATAGCCACCGCCATGTATGCCTCTGTCTTGCCAGCACCTGTGTGTACCCACAGTATATCCATTAAATCCCGGCCCTCACGGGTATCATTAACAATATCATTAATTTTTAAGAGAAGAAATGCAAGCTGAAATGGACGCCATTTAAATCCATTATCATAATGACGCCACACGCCTGCAAGATCCATAACGGCATTAACAAACCTGAAGGCCCTGTCAGCGTCCGGATGACCTTTCAGCGCGTCAATTCCACCCCTGATACGTTCCAGTGCTAATTTATTATTATTAATATTTAGTTCTAGGCTACTGTAAACTTCAGGTGGGGTGTAACTGCCCATATTTTTAAGCCAGACAGCCGTATTTTTTATCCATGATAAATAATCATTAGCCAGTGAATTCAGGGTTTCCATGTAGCTGCCATCAATCATGCCCGAGGCCGATAAATCAAGTTCCGGGGCAGATTCTGGCGTCATGGACTGGTACAATGGTATAAATTCTGTTCTTATTTCCGGGCTGTAAAAATTGCTGTATTCGGGTCTGTAATCCGGCCATATAAGCAGCCTCTCCTCCTGACCGTCCCTGTCATTGCGTTCAATATCTAGTCGTTTCCAGACCGCAGCACAGTTGAATCCCCTGCCATATGATTTTTTATCATAATAAAGTGCTGAAACACCATCATTTTCCACGATTCGGGTTTTCATAAACTGTTTTATATGACCTCCCGCATTAATTCTCAGTGATATCTGAAATAGTGTATACTTCCACATCTCATTGTGTTCAATTTTGCTCACTTTATGATTGAAAAGAATTACTCTGGTCCCACCATTACGGGATAATTTTATGTTCAATAACACACGTATTTTTTTATCCTCATAAACAGTGCATGTTCCCCCATTCATGATGCTGGAGGCGTCCATTTTAAGTTCCTTATAAAATTGATTTCTGGCATATCTTCCCCGCTCATCCTGGTACCGTGCAAATGAAACCAGAATATCAAGGGCAGCCGAACCACACATGAACCCGCCATCCAGATCAAAATACAGGCCAAAGCTTGAAATGCTGTAATTTTTTATACCAACAGATTCGTGATTATCCGATTCCTCATCACTAATACCCTCACTGTCCGGATCCTCCGGCACCACAGAAATGGACAGATCATCAGTGTCACCCGGTACAAGCATGCCGGTGTAATACTTTTCCGCAGGATTCTGATCAATGACCTCATTAGGACCATTTTCAGGTCCCATGGCATGTCTCTTAATGGATAATATAAAATCGGATATAAGATTGGCCATATACAAATAAATGGGTTGGTCATATAAGAATTTTTTTAATTCTGATGGCGATATAATACTCCAGTTTGGAATACAATTTTAAGGATTGCCAAATTAAATATTATTTACGTGCAGTATTATAAGACTGGGTTACATAATTCATTTTATTAAAAATTTGAATTAATTGTAAATTCCATGCACTTTAAAAAACAGGGATTAATTGGTTTACGTATCATTCAAACGCCCAAAGATACAAATAACAACACATTACAGCGATAAAATATCTATTATGCATTAGGAGGAATTCTGCCTGCTAATACTGAGGGTAACGTTCCCTTGTGGCTTTAATGTTTAAAATAAATCATTATTGTAAATTTAATATATATCCTAGCATTGAATGTAAACATGACGGATACAACATTGCAAAATGTAAGAAATGTAATAAAAAGGAATAGCAACTCATGTAAAGACATTATGACACCATGGAATATTGTTTGTAAGAATACCAAAAATCCTAAAAATGATTTTGATTATATACCAGTAACTAAAGATAATGTGGTTTCAGGTCTTTGTGTTAAGGACGGCACTGAATGCAAATATTGTAATATAAATGATGATTATTTTATTAGTGAAAACAGCGATTTAATATCAGTACTGGAAAAACTAGATAAATTATATAATTCTAGTAAAATAACTTTTTTAATTGTGGGAGATTATAATAATCAATTAGGTATTATAAATCATAGCGATTTAAACAGGCTGCCATTTATACATATAATGTGGGATATTTTTTATAATTTTGAAATAAAACTTACCAATTCTTTAAAAGATAAGTATGATTCTAAATATATAGAGAAAACGTATCATGTGTCCGAATATAGATCATATAAAGAGGATATGAAAAATGATCAGGAGCTGGAACCTATTTTTTATCTTAGCTTAAAGGACAAAATAGATTTATATAACAAACTGGACCAAATAACAGATAAAATAGGAGTGAATGCAAGGTTTAGGGATAATATGGCCCATCCTAAAAGCAAGGCGAGGATAATATCCAATAGATCAGAAACACCAAAATTATATAAAACTATAGTTGGAATTGATAATTTTTTATCTTAAAAAATAAAAAAATTTTATGCCGTTACCATTATATAATATAATAAAACTCAATTTTTTTGATAAGTGTATTTTAATAAAATTTGATCTAAATTTGTAATGTATAATATTAAAAAATAATAAATTAGGTCATTTCAAAGGTTTTTTCAACAACAATCATTGCAAGCATGTTTGATGCGTAATCATCAGATCTATTGGCTATATTGTAAAAAACATTAATTCTATTAAAAAACGGACCATTTTTTAAAATTTCATACAGATCATCATATTTTATCAGTTTAATATAAAAGTTTTAAAATATAGCTTTTAATTTATATAACAGTATTGTATATATCTATTTAGATGTGTTTAACTTTAAACCATTCATAACCATACTCATATCTAGCATTCCTAAATAACATAGCAGGAAACTGCATACAAACAATTTAACCGAGGGATTCGGGAATTAATTGAAGAGAAGGACTAAAAATATGGATGCATTTTCCAATAGTGATTCACTAATAAGGCTGGTTGTTTCAATAGCAATGAATATTAATGATGAATGGCTGTTAAGGAAATACATAAATATGGAGGTTGATTAAGGGTAATGGTAAAGGGCCATTTGAATTTACAGTAAAGATATTACACTATCAGCCCGATTATGATATGCTAAGAAAAAAAATCCACTTTTATGTTAATAATTTATACAAATATTTCCTAAAATTAATGTTTAATGAATTAATGATAATTTATATATATCATTTATTGTTTAATTTAAAGTATGTTCCAAATCATAAATGAGAATGGATTAAAAATAAGCTTTTATGGATTTAAAAAATATAAAAGCTTAATGCCAGTATCGGGGGTGCTTTAAATGGCCAGTAACACTGATTTGCTATATAGACTCGACAGTTTGAAAGAAAGACCCTATAGCAATGCGGTCATTTTATTGGCAGCTATCAGTTTTTTCCTGGTATTTTGGGATGTATACAACATTGGGTTTGTTTTACCTGTTGCCTCAGCACAGCTAGGTGTTCCAGTATCAAACTTTTTATATGCATTGCCAGTTACCACTGGTTTAATTGGTTACATATTTGGTGAGTTGGTGTTGGGTTACTATGCCCAATTAATTGGGAGAAAAACATCTTTATTAATAACCCTAGTCATTGCAGCTTTAGGATCTATATTATCCGCTCTCTCCCAGGATTTTGTTGAACTTTCAATATTTAGATTTATTGTTGGAATATCAATAGGTGCAGAAATTGGATTAATTTCGACTTATATGTCGGAAATTACACCATTCTCAATGAGAGGTACAATTGTAGGCATTTCTACAGCAGTCGGAATGATAGAAATTTTACCCGTTGGTGCTATGGCATATTTTCTGATACCAACAATCAGCTGGGGCTGGAGATTAATGCTTGGATTTGGAGCCATAGTAGCTATACCTGCAATAATTATGAGATATACATACATGCCAGAATCTCCCAGATGGTTGCTTAAGGTCGGTAAAAAGGAACAGGCAGAAAATGAAATCAAAAAAATGGAAAATTATGTGGAAAAAAAATACGGGAAAATTGACAGAATATCTACAGATAAAGTTCCGGAAAATGTTGAAGAAAAAGATTTAGGAATTACGGCATTATTCAAATATCCAAAAATAAGAAATAGAATATTTATTATTCTTGCAGTTTGGTTTTTTTATTACATAGGGGATTATGGATTAGTTTCTGTTGTTCCAACACTGTTCGTTCAACACGGAATAATTATAAGCACGACCATTCTTTACTTCTTTCTAACTTCTATAGGAGACCCCATAGGTTCATTTACTGGAATGGCACTATCAGATAAAATAGAAAGAAAAACCTTAAGCTTCATAACCATGGGCCTAAGCTTTATATTTTTTATAATGTGGGGTATAGTAAAATTGCCAGTTTTAATAATACTGGCTGGCGCCTTAGTGTTTTTCACGCAGGGGCTCTGGTTACCAGTAATGTATGCATACACAGCAGAATTATTCCCAACCGAAGGCAGGTCTGCAGCCTTGGGATTTACAGATGGCATTGGGCACATCGGAGGGGCAATTGCCCCATATTTAATTTTACCAATAGCACTGTCAGTTGGGATTTTCTCAATAAGTGGTTATAGTCTGGCATTTATTTTTATGGGTTTTACCGCATTAATAGCCGGTATAATAGTAATAGCATTAGGTCCAAAAACCAAAAATCGCAGGCTTGAGGATATAAGTGAAACCGTTGTGTTTAAAGACGAGGAATTAAATTAAGAGATGATAAAAATGTATGAAAATAATGAATTTATAAAAAATTTTCACGAAATAACTAGCATAGGTTATAATGCAAATACTGGTGTGAATAGGCTTGCATTAAATGTTTATGATATTGCTGCTAGAAAACTATTGGTTAAGGAGCTTAACTCTATAAACGCTGGTGTAATTTATGATGATGGTGGCACAATCTTCGGGTCACTGGGTGACAGCCATGAAGAATCTATATTTATTGGCTCACATATGGATTCTGTACCAAACGGTGGAAGGTTTGACGGGATGTACGGTGTTGTATCCGCATTAAACGTGTTAAAAAGATTACAAAGGGAGGGAAAAATATCAAAAAAAATAACTGCAGTTGATTTTACAAATGAAGAGGGAGCAAGATTCCAGCCCTCATTACTGGGTTCTGGTTTAACAACTGAAGTTTTTACTAAAGAATTTGTTTATTCAAGAAGTGATGACGATGGCATTACCTTTGAAGAGGCATTAAAAAAATCTGGTTTTATGGGTTTAGAAAGTAATCGGGCTAAAAGATTAAAGCCAAACAAGTACCTCGAACTGCATATCGAACAGGGGCCTGTATTGGAACATGAGGGGTACCAAATAGGTATACCTATAGGTATTGTAACAATGGTCGTGGACGAATATGAATTTATTGGTGAATCAAATCAGGCCGGACCAACTCCAATGCAAATGAGAAGGGATGCGCTTGTATCTGCATCGAGATTTATTACTGAGGTGAGGGACATGGCTAAAAAAAATGGAAACGGATTGGTAATGACAGTTGGAAAGATTAAAAACTATCCAAATTCATATAATGTTATTCCAGGATCAGTTCTATTAAACCTTGATACAAGAAGCCCAGATAAGAAAACTGCACTGGAATACTCTAAAATTGCCTCGGAGATGGCAGATAAGATCGCCATGGAAGAGGGCACGGAAGTAAGGCATAAGAATTTATGGATTACAGAAACAACCATATTTAATGAGGAATTAAAAAATACTATAGAAAAAATATGTAAAAATCTAGATTTAAAGTATAAGTATATTTATAGCTGGCCAGGTCATGATGCACAATATATGAATAGAATTACCGATACTGCCATGATTATGGTTCCATCACACAACGGAAGAAGCCATACAAAAGAAGAATTCACAAGCGATGAGGATTTAATAAATGGCTTTAATGTACTTTATAAAACAGCTCTGAGTTTAATGTGAAACTTATGAAATACAAAATAATGTGTGATAATCTTTTTGACGGTTTTATATTTAAAAAAGGGTTATTTTTAATACAAATCAAGGATGATATAATAGAAAGTATTGAGGAAATAAATAAACCAAATGATAGTATACCAGAATCAGAAAACGTTTTGGATTTCAGAGGTAAAATAATTACCCCAGGAATTATAGATTCACATAATCATTTCACACTGACCGCTCTTAAAATGAAATACCAAGTGGATTTAAGTATGGCAAAATCAATATCAGATATCATAAATATTATGACAGAAAATTCTAAAAAAACGCATAAAGGATGGTTATTAGGATACAATTTAAATGAATTTCAATTAAAAGATGGGAGGATGCCAAATGTTAACGATCTAAACAAAATCAATTTAAAAATGCCCATATTTATAACCCATTTTTCAGAGCATTATGCTGTGTGTAATTCTGAGGCAATTAAAATAAGTCAAATTGATGGGATAAGTGATCCCGAGGGCGGAAAAATTGGTAGGGATGAATTGGGAAATGTTAACGGTATATTATACGAACCAAGTGCCATGAACTTGGTTAAATCTAAAATCCCAGAGTATTCCCTTGAAGAATATGAAGATGCAATAGCCTACGCATCTGAGCAATATTTAAGGGCAGGAATTACCGCAGTAAAAGATATAGGCGGTACAGGTAAAGATATTAACGAAAAATTAAGGATAATTGCACTTAATAATGTGGATAAAAGTGATAAATTAAAGATAAAAGTCGGGATATCAATACCTGTATTTTCTTTTAATGATGCAAAGGAAAAATTAAAACTTGTAAATGAAATAAAAAATGGTAAAAATTTGAAATTTACAGGATTCAAAATGTTTCTTGACGGTAGTGGGCTTTCTAGAAATGCCTGGATGAAGGAAATGTGGAATAAAAATTATACAGAAACGGATACAAATAATTTTGGCCATCCGCTCTGGAACATGAATGAATTTAAAAATACCCTCCAATATTTGTCAGAAATGCAGACCACTATAAGCATTCATGCCATTGGTGATAGAGCTGTCACGGAAGCTGTTAATAATATAATGGATGTTAAAAAATCCTCTAAAAGCATGGCCAATTATGCAATAATCCATTGTACGTCACCTTCACATGAAGACTTATTAAAAATGAAAATGAATAATATTAGTGTGGAAACACAGGGTTCTTTTATTTATTTTTTTGGAGATGATTATAAAGCAAACTTCGGTAAATCAAGGGAGCACAGATTATTCCCATTCAGGGATATGGTTGATACTGGTATTAATATATGTAATGGCTCTGATAGCCCGGTAACTACTTATAAACCCATCTATGGAATAATTTCTTCCATTTCTAGGGAAATGAAAACATCAAAATATGGGAGTTCAAAACTTAATCCCTGTCAATCTTTAAATCTTGAACAGACCCTTAAGAGTTTTACCTCTAATTGTTCCTTGGTTATGGATTGGGATTCCATAGGAATTCTAAAAAATGGATTTAAAGCAGATATTGTTGTTTGGAATCATATACCTGTTAGTTTCGAAAATTTATCCGATGATTCTAATCTAATAAACTTAATAATATATAATGGTAACATTTATAAAAATTAAATTGATTTTATTATTGCTTAAACTGTTCCATTATAAAGTCTATTAATACTGGTTCTCCATGTTTTGATGTTTTCATTTCCCTAGAAATGGAAGAAATTATTCCATAGATGGGTTTATAA
>JAKAAE010000175.1 GCA_021797225.1 Thermoplasmata archaeon
TTTATTATAACAGAAATAAAAACGTTCTTGGCAGGATAGTGGAAATCAACTACGCAATAACAGATTATTACTCACTTATTAATTACATCGGTTCTATAGAAAAAACTGAAAAGGCAAATAGAAAATTCTTGCTTTATAAAATTGAGGCTGAGATAGCATTGGACCTCTATAATGAAGCCGAATCGGATATAGTAAATTACCGATTAATTTATGGAGAGGATATCGATGTATTGGAACTTCTAATAAAATATTACAGGGCAACAGACAATCATGAAATGTCCTATAAAACGGCACTGAATTTGATAGAGAAAGGATCTAAGGGAATAGCCAATTACAAAATTGTAGTTGATTATCTCTATGGAAACGGGGAATACGGGGAAGTATTATCATATATAGAAAAAAAGGACCTAATCAATGAATTCAAGCCTCAGTATTGCAGTTCACTTGTATATTATGGTAAGATGGCGGAGGCCGTTGAATATATTTCAAAAGATAAATCGCTCATGAATTCAGGAATGGTAGTGGATAGCATTTTTGCCATAGCCAAGAATAACGAAAATCTTGAAAAATTAAACGCCATCAGCGAACCGGGGACCCTTCTGGATATGGTAATTTTATATATACATGGAAGAAAACATATAGATTATATGAAATTTATTGAAAATGTAATGAATGGGAAATCACTGGCTGGCATATATATAATTGCAACTTCAGCAGACAGTAATATATCATTCAACCGAAGCTATGTAAGGAATCTCCTTGGAATTGACAGGTATCAGATAATAGCATCTGTGCTGTCAACCATATCTTCAATCAATAACGGGGAAACTGTAGAGGGTCTTAATGATTCAAGATACTTCATGTACCCTATTACCAGAACACTAATAGGAAAAAAAAGGGACAGAGAAGCATCTGCAATTCTTGATTCCCTTTATGGCAAGGCTCCTGATGCATTTTATTACTATTTTAGGTCATGTATAGAGTTCCACAACTCAAATTTTGCGGATGCGGTAAAACATATTGATGAGGCTATGTCTATTTTGGATAACGTAGATTTTATTGCACTGAGGATTAATATTGGATTGTCAAAAAATGAGAATCCTGACACTTATATTAAGGCTGCAGTAGATTTAGGGTTTACTGATATTTTTGGAATAGTTGACAGTTTCGTGGAAAACCACAAAATAGAGGTAAATACAGAGTTCTGTGAATTTTTACAAAACCTTGACATCAATGACCTGGATTTATACAGATTGAAGAGTTATTGCCTTGAAAATTATTTGTACAAATTAAAATTTTCTGCGCTTTCCCTGTTATACGGCGGAAATTCAGAGGATATAATAAAACATCATTCCATATTAAAAATGAGAAGTGAACAGATATCCATAAACTTTCTGGAATCTTACAAAAATAAATACTACACCAGTTATATAATCCTGTCCAGCTACTATTACAGCAAAAGAATAATGAAAAAGGCTCTAGAATATTTTAATCTGGCATATATAAGAAATAATATGGCTGTCAAAAACCCTCTTTTCAAGAATCTTTTCATGGGTAATATCATATCAGATGCTGTTATCAGGGCTATGGAAACCCAGAAGGAATGGTTCCATCTGATCCTTTATTACTATCACAGAAGGGAATATGAGAAGGTCAGGGAGATAGCTGGATCTCACTATGACAACAGGAAAATCGTGGAATTCCTTATAACCCATGCATGGGAAAATATGTCCTTAAAGGCCTTTATGGTTGATGTTTTCGAAAAAAGCCAGGACAAAATACTTGGGGAATTGCTTGCAGCTAAATTTGACGAATTGGAACTCTATGAAAATGAAATACGCATATTGAAAACCCTTGTTAGATATTATCCCGATGAAAGCATAATTTTTGACAGGCTTGTGAATGCACTGATTCAAAACGGGGAACCAGACAGGGCTCTCGAGGCCACATATAAACGCTTTTTCGATAAAAAAGACTTGTCGTCATTCAACCGGATAGTTCAGGTTTCCTATAATATGAAAGATTACGGATCTCTTGTTAATATATTCAACAATAACAGTGAATTCTTAAATGGCCAAAATATCAAATATCTGATATATTCCCAGATTAAATTATTCAATTATACAGGAGCCCGTGCCATAATGCATGATTATGGTTCAGTAATCACGGATGATGTTCGGGCCAGTGTCAATTCAAAGCTGAAATCGTCATATAGAATTAGGATAGTTATAGATTTTGCCAGAAAAATATTTGAAAATGAATATAAGGAAAACAGAACTTCAAACTTTGATGAAATTTATGCCCAGGTACCGGACTATCTTGCAAATGATGTCTATGAATTCATTACAAACAATGAGGCGTACTCACACATAGATGCCGTAGAATACAATAAACAATCCATAAATATTATTGGGTGGCTTGCTAAAATTGGAATCACGGATATCAGAAATATAAAAATATACCATATTTACAGGGTAACTGGAGATGCAGTGAAATCTAAAAACTTCTATGTTTTTATAAGACGCTGCATGGATGGATATTACAGAATGGAAGAATTTTCGGGAGGCTGGCATTTAATTTCCGGTGAAAATTTCCACGAATTGCCAGGAATCATAGAAATAATAATAAAATACAACTTAGGGCTTATGGATGCAATATACATTGCGGGAAAAATAAAAAAAGGGATGTTAAATCAATGATGTACAGTAGAAATAACGAATCAAATGATATTATTATAGCCGTAATAGTTTTAACTATAGCATTTACCCTGATGATAAATCACGGTCTCAGGGCAGTAAGCCCAAAAACTTTTGAACTGAATGTGCTTATAGGATTTTCAGTAACAGTAACCGCTTTCCTTATGCATGAGATGGCACACAGGACGGTAGCAAGACGGCTTGGAGCTGTAGCATTTTTTAAATTATGGCCAGCCGGCATCCTACTTGCACTCATTACTTCAATGTTTGGTTTCATTTTTGCTGCTCCTGGAGCAGTTCAGTTTGCAGGGTTATACGACAGAGAAAGTGAGGGAAAAATAGCAGTTGCAGGTCCAGGGACAAATGTACTGATAGGAGTTATTGCTTTTCTGGCATATACACTGGTACATGTGGGAATTGTTGTATCTACAATATTGCTCTGGGTAGCATGGCTAAACCTCTGGTTTGCCCTCTTTAACTTAATACCATTCCCACCACTTGACGGCAGTAAGGTATTTTACTGGAACAGCAAATTATTCGCTGCGATATTTATACTGGTAATAGTGCTGAATATTCTGGATGGATTCATTCCTCTAATATTCGGGTTTTAATCTTTAGATTCCGGTGTAACAAAAAATATGCTGTTTTCTCCAACATCAATCCTGTATGGTATTGAATATTTTTCGGTACTATTGTTAAAAATACATAATATACTATTTGCCTTAACCTG
>JAKAAE010000025.1 GCA_021797225.1 Thermoplasmata archaeon
TTGTCATTTTTGGATATAATCAGAATTTCATCATTATCATTCAATTGCAAAGTAAGATCGCCTGCCAGTTTTTTGTCACCAGTGTACATATTAAAATGGTCAAAGGAAAGGATTGAATTTTCATAATCATTTTCCATCATCTGTGACCACCCCCCTGATTTCATAGCTCAAAAGTGCGGTAAAACCTATGAAAATTGTGATGAACAGCAGTGGAAATACAACCACCCACCAGATACCGAATAGCAGTAAAATATTTACATTGCCGCCGAGATACATTAAATTGCCGATATCGACCACAAACGGATTTTTAAAATAGAACCCGAAATATGTTATAATAACAACAATACCGCTTATCGCTCCCATATCAGTTAAAATATATGGAATAAATTTTAAAAATGTCCAGCGTTTTGCAGCCTTCCCGGAATTCTTAACCAGATCAGAAACTTCCATATATCTGATAATGTAAAAGGGGAACCATCCAACCGAGATAGCAGCAATTATTCCTGTCTGGTTCGGTCTGGCTATATACAGTATAAGGAGTATTACCAGCAAATAGGGAGCCGCGGTTAGTGTCCGGACAAAATAAAAGATAAATTTCTGTACCACGCCTCCTGTATAATTTGCTATAAACCCTATTGTTATGCCCGCTATTGCAGAGATAATAAGGGATTCAAACATTACTGTAAAATCAAATTTCAGCGAACCGAGGAGTGCCGGGAGGATAGATATGCCGTAGTAAGTTGTTCCAAAGTAATCCCACCAGCCATTATCCAGAGTCGGAGGGGAGGGTATAATAGATGATGTTTTTTTGAATACCAGCAGTGTTGACAGCGATTTGATATCCATGTATGATGGATACACCATATCCATGATAAATGCAATCATGTATAATGCTATGAAGAAAATACTTATGCCGATAAATATATCCCTGGAATTAAATTTCATTTTTTCCACCCCTGTTAATTAGATCTATAAGCAGATCAAATATAATCACCATGAGTGATAGAATAAAGATACTGTAAATGCCGCCCATTACCCCATAATCATAGTCTAAGAATGAATAAATAGCTAGTTCTCCTGTATTCATATATGAAAATATGTAACTTATTAATGCCATTCCACCCACAAAGGCGACAAATACCCATCTCATTTCACTCAATATCCTTGGTTTGATACCCCTTTTTATATATCTTACATAATTATCGGCAAAGGCATCCCTTGTAATTCCGGCTTTCATATACTTTTTATTATATTCTATTGAAGCTTCATGGCTTATAAATACACTGAGATAAATTGTGGTTGGTATAAAGAGTGAAAAAAACGGAAGTGCCATGTGGCTGAGATAATCAGATAATATATACGTGGACCCATGAATAATACTGTCTATTAAAATTATATTCGTGGGTCTGGTTATGTAAATCCTGTTCCCTGTAGAATAAATCCAGTTATTCGTTGTAATCGACCCTGCAGAAAGGATGCCTTGTGACGGCAGCCACCCTAGTATGCCGGCAAATACTGTAAGCAATAAAAGAGCGGAAACAAAATATAAAAACATCAGGGGAAATATATTCATATTCAATGTTTTTACGATTTTGAATGCAGTGCCTGACCGGAGACCTATAAAATATGATGCCGTATAGGATATGGCAAATGTTACAGTCAGGAACAATACAGTTTCAGGCACTGTTATGAATACTGCTCTGGAAACCGTTCCGGTATAAAAGGCGGTATCTGTATTGCCAACAGTTCCTGATATGAGGGAATAGAGAAAATAAAAATACTGAAAAACTATGTTTTTATGGAGCCCCAGAACATCTATAGAATTTCCCGGGAAATCGTTTTTTACAATATTAATAGGGACAAACTTAAAAGCAGTGAACAGAAATATAGTTACCCCTATGAATATCAAAAAATATTTTACAAGAATACCTATTATTTTTCTCCACTGCATTGTAACCACAGATTAAACTGATAAATTTAAATCTTTATGTCTGACAGATTATGCTGGACTATAATCTTTGTTATATATTAACATCGGGAATTGCTTAACTGTCTGGGACCATAATATATATTTCGTCACCAAATTCTGGTTAATTTCACGAATTACTTTTATCTCACATACAAAATACGGAAGATAGATCAAGAAAGTATTCAAATGCACTGATTGTAAAGATAATTGTAATTCTCAAGCTTTACAATATATCATACAGGTCATCAAAATACTTCTTCAACAACCATAGAGAGTTCATGGAATTATTGAATATTATAGATATACCTGATTTCAGGACATTGTCATATAGAGCCCTGAGAATGGACTGGCACTATATAAATTCAGCAATAATAGATATTATAAATCCCGAGAATGATAATGCAGCAATAGACTCATCCATTGTTAAGACATGCAAAGACACCACAGCACAGAGGAGAAGAAAATCTAAGAAATACAAAGACCCTGATAGTTCATGGGGTTACAGCACAATGGGCTACGAGTATGGAAGGAAGGTGCATGCATCCATAGATACTGATTCCCTGTCAGTAATGAACTGGAAGGTAACAACAGCATCTGTATATGACAAGAATATTGCATTTGAGATGATTGACTCTGTTAGGGATTATAATTACATCCTGATGGATGCGGCATATGATTCCTCGGATGTATATGATTACATATTCGAGAATACACATTCTGTTCCTGTAATAGATACCAACAGGAGAAGGGGAATAGTAGAGAATAGATTGACATATAACAGGAAGCTTGGAATATCAATAAGGAAAAAGGAATCATCAAGGTATAAATTAAGGTGGGAGATAGAAAGGACATTTCCCATTCTAAAGGAAATATTAAGAATGGAAAATATATGGTGTGTCAGGAACAGAAATTATGACGTATCTGCTGGAGAGATTATAGTAGCATACAACTGCATTGTAATGGCCAATAAAATTGCAGGAAGAGCACGGAAGAAGATAATGTATATCGTGAGTTAACGTATGTTTGGACATGCTATGTGGATTAATAATAGATAGGGATTATAATTCTGCATTAAATGACATGCACTATGGAATCAAAAAAATAAATGAAAAATATAAAATAAATGTACCTATGGAGCGTTTAAGGGAATTTACGCCTGTGGAGATTGATGCCCCTGCCCTTGAAGGATTAAATATAAGTCCATATGTAAGGGTAAGCATTGTCAATGAATCAGGAAGCCTCATCGCCTTGGCATGAGGTAGCTCACAATATGGATTGTATGATAATATTTGGCTTTGGACAGAGGTCTCCACTCTCTTAGTACTATAACGTAAACTCTCTTCTCAATATATTTCTTAGCCACATCCACCTTAACGGAGTTTCCAAAAGGCGTTACTGTTTGATCGTATACGGTTTCCAGATTTTCCATTAGTGTTAGAATCTGATCCTTGATATTTATCTCCATTTCTGTCATTTATATTGTATATCCATAGATATATATGGGAATTCCTATGAAAAACCTATACTTAACAATCTTTTATGCCTCCCCGGTATATTAAGTTTGCCGAATCACCATGCACTTGAGCATTTTTAGCAAGATTATTCATGTTGTTTATCTTCTTCAATGATAGTTCTTCAAGCCTCTTGAAGTATAGTTCATCAGGATTGACTGTTCCCCTTCTTTCCTTTTCAATGTATCTTACATTGTTCTTTAGCATTGAATAAATTGTTTCTGCCAATATTCTTGCTATTGCTATTATTGATCTCTTCTTCCCTAATCTTCTTACTATGCTCAGATACTTGGATCTGAACTTCTTTGTAAACTTTATCAGTGAATGTGCTGTTTCAACCAGGAAGAATCTCAATAATGATGGACCATGCTTTGTTATATGGCCCTTGACTGTTTTAGTTCCAGATGAATGCTCAGATGGTATCAATCCAGTATAGGAAGCAAACTTCAATTTATTCTCGAATCTATTTATTGTCCCTATTTCTGATAGTATACCTGCTGCTGTGTAGAAGTTTATTCCTGGAATTGTCATTAACAGTTTTATATCATCACTCTTACTTGTTATTGATGATATTTCTGTTTCTATTTCATTTTCCCTTTCCTTGATTGATGGTATATCACTTAATAATGATCTCAAGACTATTCTATCAGAATAATTGAGATTGTTGTAATTATTTTCTATTTCCCTTAACCCTTTCTTCCCGAATGGGTCTGTAGCTTTTATTATTATTCCATATGAAGTTAATAATGCATGTACCTTATTCTTCTTCAGTGTTATCTCCTCTCCAAGGGAATGCCTGTACCTTACCAGTGATCTTATATTCTCAATCTCTTCCGATGGAATGTATATCTCCTTCATTCCTCCTTTTCTGAATACATCTGCAAGCTGGAATGAATCCTCTTTGTCTGTTTTCTTGTAGTTATTTGCTATTTCAGGAACCTTTGCAGGATTTATCAGATGTATTTTATAACCTAAAATTGATAACTCTTTGCTGAGATATTTACCTGATGTAGATGATTCTATTACAACATCATGATCCTTGTAATTCAATAAAAACCCATTGACTGTCTCCATATTATTCTCCATGTTTCTCTGGACAATAATATTACCATTATCCTCCATTACCGTACCGTATACGGAACGTTTATGTACATCCAAACCAATTACCATTTAATCACCTCTCTGTGATTCTGTGAGATTTAGAATCGTAGACTCGACAAACTCCTATTCACCTTATTAAATATTAATGAGGTATGAAATCGAGTCGAAGGGCGGCTATTCTGACTAACGGCCTCAAGGGTCAAGTTGCATAACAACCGCCTCCGATTCTCACAGCTACATCGTCATATAGCTGAGGTTAAATAAGGTTTTTCATGATTTCTATTTTATTTCTATGAATTCGAGAAACTATCTGGAGATTTGTCAACCGTTTTAAGGGAAGGGCCATTTTTTAACAGAATTGACCTCTTTTACAATATAGCAAATAGATCAGATGATTATGCTGCAAATATGCTTTCAATGATTATTGTTGAAAAGACTTTAGGAGTAATATAGTTCTTTGAATTGAGAATATATAATAAACTATCCTTTATAGTTCCTATAATAAATACAGTAAAGGAATAAAGAAGAATGTACAAATGGTGCTGTTTCTGTAGTATTTGAAAATATAGTGAGATATAAAAATGTATAAAACAAATAAAGGTATAATATATGAATAATTGGGAAATAGTGGCAATTTATAGAAAGAAGATAGATAATGGTTTTGCAAAGTTATACCCTGCATTAAAAAGTATGTATGAAAGAGACATATTATACAAGGAGGATATATATACTGCACAGATACCAAAATGGGAAGATGGCAAGAATATGGGGGATGTGCCAATAGAAATGCATAAGTTGGTGCTTGATAAAGATGCAGAGGAATACCTAATCAGTGTGAACGATGATATAGCAAGTGTAGATGCACCAACTCCCCTGAAAGTAGAACTATGGCAATATTATAAACTGGTATTTGGCAAACTATTTCCAGTGTATGCCCTTAGTGAAGAACTTACAGACAACTTCATTAAGCATACCTATGAGATAGAAGCAGGTGGACACTGGGAAATGATAAACGGAAAGAAGACACTTGTTGCGATAAACAATGAATCAATACTCCCAGAACTGAATCAAGTAATGATAAACATTATAGCAGGTTTCCAACTTGGCTTCCCTTACAAGCCACCTGCTGGTACAGTACAGGGAGTTCCTAATGACTGGATAATAGATTATAGAAACAATTCAAGACTCGCCATTGAAATTGCATATCACAACAGGGATGCTATTCTTAATTATTATAAATATAGTTTTAAAGAGTATGATAATTTTATAAATAGATTTGCTATAATTCAACATTTAAATATATTGAATAGTTTTGGTTTAAAGGGAATATCAGCAAGATAATTATATTATCATTTAAAACAAATATCTTATGCTATCACAAAATAATTATATGCTATTATTTATTTAAATAACTAGCAATTTCTTTAATTGATTCTATTCTATTATTGTTAAAATTAAATCCACATATTTTTATTTCTGGAAAGTTTAGGTCATTTTGATAAGTTTTTATTAGATCTTAAAATTGATAAAAGTATCTGATAACGTCTATGTTGCGTATTATAAAAATAAGTTTGCCATTATAGTTCGCATACTTCTTTATTTTCTCTGCTATCAAAGCATATGGATTTTCTCTTCCAAAGAATATCTCAGCCTTTATAATCTTTAATTTTCATACCCTACATTGTATTAAAAAGATGTTGTGACGTGCTTTATAGTTAAAAAAAGTTACCATAAATAAGCATATAACCATATAACCGTAAAATATTTATCCAGATTTAGCATAGAATATTATGGTAAAAACTACTATAATTTTGAATGATAGTATATACAAAGAACTTATTGATGAATCTATAGAAAGATATGGTACAGCAAAAAAACTCTCCTTAATAATAAATGAAAAATTAAGAGACTACAATAAAATTAAAAGAATAGATAATGATAAACTTAAGTTAACATATAAACTCGGAAGAAAATTGACAAATACTGAAATTAATCAGGCAAAGGACGACTATAGAGGAAAAACAGAATGGAAGCAGTAATTGATACAAATGTATTAATCTATGAATTCATTGAAGATTCGGAATATCATGATGAAGTAAAACAAATGTTAAATGGATTAGATCATGTAATAATCCCGGAAATAGTTGTAAATGAATTTATATATATATCATCAAAAATTGGCGTTCCTTTTAGCATTATTAAAAATAAAATTATTGAACTTTATACTTCCTATCAATCTGAAGTGATAGAAATAAAAAATGATTACATTATACATATAATAAATAGTTCAAACAACATTTATGAATTTAAAAATTTTAATGATATAATAATATCATTCATATCTAAAATTAAGGATGCCCCATTATTTACATATGATAATAATTTGAAAAAATATTGCAGTAAGCATAAAATTAAATTGGTTAAATAATGCTATTTCATTATTTTTAATCCGATTTTTTTATGAAACTCTGTATTAGTTATAACGCGCATTTATTATGCTTTGATAGGTGATTTATCTCTTCTTCTGAAATACTTTTCCTTGTTATGCACTTCCTTCTTTCAATCGCTAAAAGTCTCAATAATTGTAATACTAAATAACCTACTACCTTGTGGAAAAAAATCTTTTCAATAATGTATGTAAAGGTTGTGTACAATATTATGTGTAAATGTAAACCACTCTGATATAGGATTATTTGTCGCACATTTTATTCTAAATGAGAACGTTTACTATTATTACAGATTACGTGAATATAAAATTTATTTTATATATAGTAAATTCTGAAAAGTTTGGATTTAGAAATTAAAGAAATAAATCCATGAAAAAAGCATAAAAGGTAATTTTTATACTGGCTTATTACTTTGATATTCCTGTTTTATATTTTTCCGCAGTGAATTCACAAACAATGCAGACATCAGGAATATAGCAATAACTATCAGAACTAAACCTATGGCCTCAGGGAGCCATATTAATGTAAGAGTATAGGTAAGAACTCCGAATGCTCCTATTATTGTTCCTGCGAATATAAAGTAAAGCACTGATTTCCTTTCCTTCTCCATCCCTGAGATATAATGCATAAATACAAGTATAATTCCTGCAAGTAAAGGCATCAGGAAAAACACAAAGAGAAGATGCCCATTGGTGAATGCCATATCATATAAGTATCCCGGTCCTCCATTTGGTGGGACACCCGGGCTTCCGAAACCATAGTATGCCTCGTTGAATTCCATAGTATATCCCAGGCCGATCATCACAGCCATAGTAACTATCCATGTGAACATTTCAGCTATCTGTGTAAGTCTTTCAGTTCTTTTTGAGGAAAGTATGTAATAGAGACCTATAATAGATATCAGGGCACCCCATCCAACTATTCCTGTTTGACTATCATCCAGAGCAAGCCCATCCATACCTCCGGGCCCGTATGGAGCAATTGTAGGTATAACATAAGTTCCAAAAGATGATATCAGATATAGGTAAGTCATGGATAGTGTTCCAAAAATTGCGATAATCATACCCGCATTAACTATATTTCTCTGCCAAAAATTCAGTTTTTCATAACCGAAACTTACTGCAGCTATAGCCACGATTCCACCCATCACTGCCGGGAGCATCTCATGGGAATGGGATGTTATGAGATTGCCTAGGAATGTCTGAAGACCACCCCACTGTGTAACATAACTGTTGAAGAACGGTAACGACGAATATCCGAAAAGATTTCCATATTCCAGTACCATGCCCATTACTGCTGCAATTCCAGCTGAAAGGGTTGAAAAAACTATAAGAACATAGGCTCCCCATATTGACTTAAATTTCTCTTTTTTCGTAAATGGCATGATGATGAGAGAAACAAGGAATATTAAAGCAATCACGACCATCCATATATCCCTTATTGCCTGGAGGATGTAATCTGCATTCTGCGTGTATGCAGGGTAAAAGAATATCATTCCCAGCAGTGTGAAAATCAATACAGGATACGTACTGAGGTTTACCGCCTTTTTGGCAAAATTTCCCAGATCGAGAAGTGAGGTTGTATAGAGGATGAGGAGAAAAGCAAAGGGTATCATGACTGTATGGTAGAAATTAATCATGTCCAGGGTGAAGTCTCCAAGTTTAAACCAGGTTACTCCAGGCAGCAGAGGGCTGATAACAAGGAAAAATGTAATGAAAACCAGCACGGCACCCATGTTATATTTTTCATTTAAAAGAAATCCCAGAATACCCGAACCATTAGATGGGTTATGTTTCATAATTATCATCAATATATTATTTGTGTATATAATAAACTATCGAAAGGGAAATCGACGAGAAGAAACTTCACGGTTCTAGTATATCGGGATAAGCCAGAAAATGCTCATTCCTGCTATACAATAGAAAAATGCATAGGGATACAAAAGATCATGATAGTAATGTTAATTACTATGATGTGACGATTTTGGTTTCATATTAAAGGTTATAGCATTCGTTTATGATGATTAAAGCAAATAGAAGAAGATATGTAATAATAATTAATAATATAGAATCATTAATATAAATTTATGAAGTAAATTTTTATGTGCCAACTGAAATACCAGTAGATATTGAAACAATACATATCACTATCAAGAGATTAAAAAATAAAAAATTATTTAATATTCCTTTATTGCGGATTTAACCTTCTCAAAAAGTTCTGGGGTTATCTCGTTTATTCCATGTGCATTTTTTGCATGTGCCTGTATTACCGGTATTAACTGATCCACAGAATCAGCCTTCACGTCAAACCCACAATCCATCCCTATATCCTTGCATTTAAATTCGTATCCCATTTCTATCACTTCACTTATTATCTCGTAATATTAAAATTAAGCATATCACATGTGTAATGAATTTATAGATTGTTGAAAATGTATTCCTCTATTATCTTCTCTATTCCCCGCCTTAATGTTGCCTGTACGGACTTTTTACTTATTCCTAATTCCTGTGCCATCCCATTAAGATCTATCCTCCTGGTAAAATCAAAATAGCCCTTTGAATATGCCGTATACAGTATTTCCTTCTGTCTCAGGGTTAATTCTCCTGGCAAATGATCATCAGCCTCATAATATCCATACTTTATACCTTTAATGCTCTCCAGAAGATTTTTTAATGAATTCTCATTTTTTAACAGGACCTTATACTGGACTTTCTGGTTTTCGAAAATTTTTACAGATATTATCATTGCACCTGATACTGCTGATGCTCTGCATATTTCACAACTTTTTGTTTCCATCCATGTTTTATCCCTCTGATTTTTGTACACTGTTATATTATCATCCCTGAGAATTTCCTTGTTTTTCGAATAATTCTCAATTCCCATGAGATGGTTTGTATATTCTATTTCTGGATTTATCTGGAATATTCGGGCACTAACATTAACGGTGGATAGTTTCTTTAAAACCCCACATGATGGTTTTTCAGCAGTTAATATAATTTCTATTAAGTTTTCAGGCATTTTTATGTAATAAAGTAAATGTTAATAAATTATGGTTTTTGATATTATTTGACTTAAAATAAACGTTAATTAGCAAAAGTGAATGTATTTAAATAAATTATAAAAAACATTTATTTTTAAAGTTACCTTCCTCATAAATTCCGAGAAAGAGTGTTATGTATAAATTAAATCTCATTGACAGGGACAACATAAATCGTTTCAATAGTGAACATAAATAACTCTATAGAGGAATGATTTCCATAATATACTGGTTCATTTTAGAATAATTTACCACAAGGCATCTTCTCCTTAATACCTATTGTCAAGTTTCGTTAATCGTTTCATGTTATCTTTACATTATCTTTATAGAACTTATTTGTACATAAATATCATTCACAATTATTTATTTAATCTGGTTCAACATTTACTGTAAATGAACTGAAATTTTATAATGAAATTCGGCGACTTCCAGATTTTCATTCATGCATTTTATTTCCTCAAGAGTGCAGGGCCGACCGGTATGGTTCCCTCCTTTATGGAATTGCTGACTATTGCGAAGCTTGTATACACTGCAAAGAATGCTGTAAGGAAGCCGAAGACACCACCCAATCTTGTTAGAACTGTTGATGAATAGTATGAACCAAAGCCAAGCATGAAAAATGCCAACATAACGAAGAAGAAAGTTAGATTAAGCGAAAGATTCAACCTCAAAGTATTGATCCACATATAGAAGGTGAATAATCCCCAGAGTATGAGCGCAATCCCCAATCCCGTTGCTGGAATTGTAATAATTTTTAAACTGGCAAATAGTACCAGAAACCCGTAGAAAAACCAGAATGAACCGTAGCTTGTAAATGCCGTGAAGCCGAATGTGTTGCCACGCCTCATCTCAAATGCACCGGTAAGCAGCTGTGCAAATCCTCCGTATGTAAAGGCAAGGGGCATGACAACTGACACTGAAGCAGCCGAAAGAATACCTGCATTCACAAAGCTCAGAAGGAATGTGGTGAAACCGAATGCTGCCAGGCCCAGAGGCGCGGGATCAGCCAGAAATGATTTATTTATCTGGTTAACATTTAATAAATCCTCCTGTTTCATTTTATTCATTGTATGTTCTTCTAACTTTAGTTCCTCTGTACTTTCCATTTAATTCTCCTCCTTTCTTATGAGGTCCATTGCCTTTTTGATTTCATCTACTGATGCTTCATTTTCCAGAGTGCTGATATCTCCGGTTGCCTGGTTCAGGTACACTGCCTTGATTACACGTCTCATAATCTTTCCTGATCTTGTTTTAGGTAGGGCATCAACGATATGTATTTCCTCAGGAACCATAATGGGCCCGAGATCTGTTCGCATACGTTTCTTAAGTGAGTCGATAAGTTCAGTGCTTTTATCATAGCCTTCTTTCAGGGTTATAAATGCTACTATGGTATCACCCTTCACAGTATCCGGTCTTCCGAAGACTGCTGCCTCAGCCACCTCCTTCATTGATACGAGGCCATCCTCTATCTCAATGGTTCCTATTCTGTGGCCTGAAACCTTTAAAACTTCATCGCTTCTGCCAAGGAGCCAGTAATAGCCATCCTTATCCTTTATGGCATAATCACCCATGAGATATTTCCCGGGGAATTTAGAAAAATATACATCTATATATCTTTTATCGTCATGATTGACAGTCAGCATCATTCCAGGCCAAGGCTTCTTCAGTACAATATATCCCTTCTCACCTGCAGGTACTTCTTTACCGGATTCATCCAGTATGACGGGATCAATTCCTGGCATGGGGAATGTGGCAGATCCGGGCTTTAAATCGGGCATACCAAGACTTATAGATGGGGAAATAGTTGGACCTCCTGTCTCAGTTTGCCAGTATGTATCTATTACAGGGCACATCTTCTTTCCGATTACCTCATAGAACCAGTGCCATGCAGCAGGGTTTATGGGTTCTCCTGCTGTACCAAGCAATCTCAATGATGATAAGTCATGCATTAAAGGATATTTTTCACCGTACTTCATCAGTAACCGTATTGCAGTAGGTGATGTGTACAGCATAGTCACACCGTATCTTTCTACGATGTCCCACATTCTGTCAGGCTTAGGATAATCTATGGACCCCTCGTACATTACCGATGTTACCCCGAGAAGAAGGGGTGCAAATACGGTAAAACTGTGTCCTGTTATCCATCCTATATCTGCTGCGCACCACCACCTATCTTCTTCATCAGGGTTGAATGCCCACCTCATTGTATTGGCAATCCATACAGCATAACCACCGTTGCTATGGACAATTCCCTTAGGTTTTCCTGTCGTTCCTGATGTATGTAATATAAATAAAGGGTCGTTTGAATCAAGCTCTTCGGGCTTGACATAACCATCTTGAAGTATTTCATCATAGTAATAATCACGATCCTGAACCATGTTGATTTTATTATGCACGTTTTTGACAACTATTACATTATCTACTCCATTGCTGAGTTCAATAGCATCGTCAACGATTTTCTTTAAAGGAATTATCTTTCCCTTCCTGTAGCCGCCATCCGCAGTTATGACGGTTCTGGCGCCTGAATCATTAATTCTCTGTGCAAGTGCTTCCTCACCGAAGCCAGAGAATACAACATTGAATACTGCTCCTATTCTTGCGCATGCGAGCATTGCTATAGGAGTTTCCAGGATCATGGGAAGATATATGGTAACACTGTCTCCTTTCTTTACTCCCATGTCCAGAAGTGCCCTGGCAAATGCATTGACTCTCTTGTAAAGACCAAAATATGTGACGACCTTCTCTTCTCCATGCTCTGGAACCCATATGTATGCAACTTTATTTTTCTTTTCAGTTCCAATATATCTATCCAGGCAGTTATATGACATATTTGTTTTCCCATTGACAAACCACTTATAGAAAGGCTTGTCGCGAGCATCTAGCACCTTTGTGAAAGGTTTGAACCAGTCTATTACCCTGGATTTCTTACTCCAGAATTCCTCCGGCGCCTCGAGCGATTCCTTATATTCCTTGAGGTATCCTGACAGGGTTACCTTATATTTCTCATCCATCGGCAACGTTTCATTCATATGAATATAACCTATAGTAGTATTTAATTCTTCTGGATTGCATGTAATAATTATTTTTATATTATATAATACTTGATAAATTTATAATATTATTAAAATTTTTATCAATAAAAGTAGCATAATTAATATCATTATTATTTTATATTAAATATAAATTCATTATCGAAATTTTTGGGATAATATAAAAATATATGGGAGAACTATTTCAGGTTATGTTCATAATTCAGGATATCTATAAGGAATTAGATCTGCTAAACCTTTATCTATTGAACCGGTTATCTCATTTTGGTGATTTATCTTTTCTCACATACAGAATAGAATTTTATCTCAATTATATTTATATGAGGATAACAAATGAAAACGTTCCTATTTATTCAGCCACGATCTAATAATTTTAACTATATAATTGATATCCGGCAACTGGTCCATTACAATATTTTTCAGTGTTTTGCTGAAATATTCTTCCTGTTTCGTAATTTCTCCTATAAACGCTTCTCTATCAAAGGTTATATTATAATATTCAAGTTTTTTATTTACCATTTCTTGATTGAATGTTATCCCTTTCGATACAATTAAAAAGAATAGATCATAGATATCCCGGGGTTTTTTCCTTGTATATATTGCCCTAACCTTTTCAGATCCTACTTCCTCCATTGACATGCCCGATAAGATACGTACAGGCAGGTTGTATTCGGGAAAATCAAATCTCAGGGCAAGAGGTTTATCTAATATAATTTCCCTCTTGCTGATTTCAACGTATACCGGTGTACGATCTAGAGGTCCCGTATAGAGGGGCCCATTGGATAATATCCTGAAAGATAATGTGATATTATTATTTTTTACAATTTTTACTTCATTGTTTATGCCCAGTAACGATAAATCACGGCTTATGGTTTCCGCTAGGTTCATTTTTAGATTCCAATTAGCAGTGAAATCCAGATCCTCTGAAAATCTCCTTAACCCGTGGAATAACCATAGATAAGTCCCACCCTTGAATATCAGGGGAGCACTGGACAACGAATTCAATATCATAGCCTGCATATATCGCTTTTCTTCCTGCCATGGCCTTATATTGTGCAGCTTTGCCAGTGATATTATTTCGTCCTTTGTAATCATTTTAACATCTCCACAATTTTGTTTATTCCGCGAGTTTTGCTGTTTCTTAAATGAACAAGTAATTCAGTAAAATCTATATCTTTTTTAAAATCTATTATATCAGGTTTAGAGAATATTTTAAAATATAATCCGTCGAAAACTGCTTTATCTGGATCGGCTACAAATATGAAGCTACCGGCTTTATCATACCTCTTGTATCCAAAAAATAACTCCGGTTTTATTTTATGATAAGTTATTCCGAGGTCGAGATAATTGAGTGAATTTTTAGTATTGATGCACTCAATATATTTAGGAACCTGATATGTTATATTGTGATATAACAGTGCAGAATTCATTGATATGTATGAGGGAGTAACTAACTGTGATGCTATAACAAAATCATCTTTTATAAAGCATATTTTCCCACTAATAAGTCTGGTCGCGAGTCCATTATTGACCAACCTGTTCATATAAACAAGTACAATATTTTTATTCTTGTTTATCAGGTTTGAAAGCTCCTGTGCGTCGTATACAGCTATACCGGAAGTCAAGGCCATATCCCGGATTTTATACAGTGATAGCTTTTTCATTATCACACCTACATAACAATATTGTTATACTGGGATGATATAATAATTTACCTATTGTTCTGTAAAATTGTATCTCCCACAATAGTTATGTGCTATCATGATATCATTATATACAAACCTTGAAATATGTTGAATTAATTTAATTAAAAAAATAATTATACTTAAATTTAAAGGTAAACTTTTTATTATCAGTTTAATATAACTAATCTGTGTCCTGCGTTAATTTTGATTCTGTAACAAAGAAATATGGAAATAAATACGCATTAAATAATGTATCTTTTTCCCTGGAATGCAATAGAGCCTATTCGCTGATGGGTCCAAACGGAGCCGGGAAAAGCACAATATTAAAAATTATCTCCGGTCTGGTAACTGCTGATTCAGGTGATATATCAATAAATGGCAATAAGCCTGGTTCTGATGAAGCAAAAAGAATAACCGGATACCTTGCAGAGGAAGCCCACCCTTATATCAACTTGACCGTAAAGGACAATTTTCTGTATATGGGATCACTGCGTCAGGTTGGGGATCTTGGTAATAGAATTTCATTTCTAATAAATTTATTAGGTCTTGACTATTATTTAAATTCAATGGTCTCAAATCTATCAAGGGGAACAAAGCAGAGATTGTCCCTTGCATTGGCCATAATACATAATCCAGGGATAGTTCTGCTGGACGAGTCATTCAATTATATCGATATTCCCACACAGGAAAAAATTATAAGATATTTCAAGACAATGAACTCAACATTCTTAATATCCACACACGTAATGTCCATAGCACAAAATTTTACTGAAAACATCATAATGATAAATAATGGAAATATAATATTTAGAGGAAAACTGTCTGAAATAGAATCAGAAAAGTCAGAAAATGAGACTATGGTTAAAAAACTGGTTTCTTAGAATATAATTTGTCTGTTTGAATAAGTTCTTTGATATATGGCACATTTTAGATATTACACCATTATCACGGATAAAAATCTGTTCAGTTCTGATTATCTTCATAGCCTACCTCTATTGAACTTTTTTTCCTCTTTGAATAGGTTTTCATTGAATAACAATGAA
>JAKAAE010000176.1 GCA_021797225.1 Thermoplasmata archaeon
CTTATCCATATCCAGTGAAAGGAGTTCAGGCAGCGTTACACCCTTTTTGCCTTTCTCTATGGCTTTCAATATACCCTTTATCTGTTTTGGTGTGATTTCAACCCATTGTCCAGAAATTTTTATCAATGGTATTTTCATGTTTAAAAGTTTTATCAATTCTTCTTCTGATATGGTTTTCCCATCAAGGTCAATATCAAGGTTATATCTTAAAAGTGTTTGTGAATTTAATATGCCGGTGCCGCCCTGGTTTTTGACTTTAATTTTTAATGCCGGATTCCTGTTTTTGTTCCACCATTCAGGGAAAATAAATGCAAATCCTGAATCAATCAGTGCATTGCTATATTCCTTGAGCATATTGTATGCCTCTTCTGCGGATAAATAAATAAAGGATGGAAACGATTCTTTATACCATCTCCTCAATGGGGGAAAAATCATTGATGCAATGCCTATAGATTCCAGGACAAATTCCTCTGGGAATTCTGTATATTTCCTAATAGGGGAGGCTGACCGGCTTTTGTGATTCATTATATCTCCAAGCTGTACAATAAAATCCGGGTCATGCTTATTCTGTACTATTATTTCCAGTTTCCAATCTGTTTCATCATCTTCCGGAGGATATATCCTGAAACCCATTTTCAGAGGTGACTCAGTGCGTTTGTATATCTTCTGTGTCCATTCGTTTATTTTCATTATGGCAAGGCTTCTGCTGTATGATATTAAATTGTTATTATTGGAAAGGGAATCCGCCCATTTATATATATCACCATAATTCCTTGAATTAATTTTATTAATATTGACGGAAAATTCCCTTGCCAGCATATCTATAGCATTATTTATAAATGACCTTACCAGTGATTCCCTATCCGTATAGCCATAATTCATCATAAGGCATGCTTCAGGCATATTCTGTGATAGATTGTATACAATTTCCTGTTCCTCTGATGTTTCCAGTAATGGCATCCATTTAGACCTGACGCTGCTGTTCTCCTCAACTATTCCTGGAATAAATTTTTCGTTTTTCAATAAATCCAATATTAGATCTGACGCCGGAATCCAGAATTTTATATCTGAACCAAAAATAAGAACCATCTTCCTGCTATTGTTTTTGATATGTAAAAGTAATTTAACCGCAGAGGATATTGAAATATAAATTGCGTTGATTTTCCATTTTTTTATTGTCAATGTATCGTTGGTGCTATTTTTTATTTTCACCAGGCCCGATAGTTCATCAGATACTAACGGACTATCTGTAAATGAGGGGATACTCACCTCTGTTACCTTATACTCTAACTTTTCATCAATAATTTTCTCAATAACTGGTTGTAGAGATGCCGGATTTTCACAGTACGGGTAAAATTCCTTTTTTCTTACAGCTTTTTTGTTATTTTCAAGCCATATTACAAAAAATAAACTGTTGTTTTCAAATTTACATGTTCCGTGAAGTATATGTACACTGGAATAATCTGGCATTATCACAAAATGTTTTTCCTCTATTTATCATTTTATAGTATTAGAAGTATGTTGCATAATTCATATTGCTAAAAAGTACATAATGGGCTATCAGTAAACTTTGATGGATAAATAATAATGATTATCGATGAGGAATAGCTAATAAGGAAATACATAAATATGGAGGTTGATTAAGTATAATGAAAGGTCATTAAAATTTACAGTAAGGATATTACATTATCCTAAAAACATTCTGTTTAATGCTGTTGCAGTATTATTATTTAGCTTATCACTGTCTATCTTTGTTTTAATAATTACTGTTAATTGGGATTTTCTTTTTGGTTTTGTTTAACGAATCCTTAATTTTATTCTTCTTTGTTTCTATCATGTTCATTTATTAATTCCGTTATAACATCATTATAGCTTTCCCTCGGATTATTTTTCAATTTTCTTAATCTATCTTTGGTTTCGTCATGAACTATTATACTTGCAAATCCCATTATATGCATGCATGTATACTTGGTATGTAAATATTCACATTATCTTACTTAAAAATTCATCCACATCATAAATTCAGTGGCTTTCTTTCTGGTATATTGATTTATAACGATTCAATTAGGCAGATACACAAACAAGAAAAAAATCAGCTGCCTATCGCGTTCCTGCGCCAATGCCTGCATTTCTGGCGAATTCGTAGTAACTTTTTTTCCCTGGCATCTACAAATATTCTGCCTACTTGATAAGACTTAAGATGTTATGTAATCTACGCTTCCAGCAACTCCAATGATCCTGTCCACTAGCATTCTCCTATCTCTAGAATACAGGAGTCGGAGCTTTTTGTCACTTCCTAACTGTATGTTGGCAAATTCCCAATAATACCGGATACTAATCACATAAAAAAGCCATAAAAAACTAATAAGATAAATAGAGAAAAGTGGAAAGAAATAAGTAGGAAACACAATGTTACTAACAGAAGTACTAAATATCGTGGCGAATATTATAATATACACTAAAACAAGAAATATAAGCCTTATATTCCCTTTACTCCTGTTTTTCATGGAAATAACTACCTTAATATTTTCAGTCCCGTATTCCTTTCCCTCATAAATTACTTTTCCATTGGTTATCTCTATTTCCATAATCCACCTATGCTGCATCCATTCTTGCTACACTGGTCACTACCGTGGAAGTGGACCCTATAATAAGACCAAATAACCGGCACATATATAAATTATGCATTGTATATAATAATTTAATATATACCCATAGTATATATAATATTAATCATCAACTGGAACTGCTCGGCATGTAATAGCTTCTAAGGCATTTACACGGCCTCACGATGCAAATACGGAATTTATTGGCATATTAATCAGAAATGGTTGTCCAGTATAATGACAATAACATATCCCTCTGGGAATTTAGAATCAATTAGCTTCAGAAACTCTATGAATTCTATAGATCTATGCCTTTCCCTTACAATATGTGTTACCTCGCCTGTAAGCAATGATAATGTTCCAAGCCTCTTGTAGACATTGTTTCTTGACCATGTTCCATGATCTATAGAAGGAGGCTTATCTGCATAGAGGTTGCCGGTTGCCTGTATGCCAGGCTTCTCATCGTATGACAAAAGTGCTACAAGTTCCCTTTTCCCCTCTTTCCTGTATATTTCCACTTCCTTGTACACATGCAGTATCTCCCTCTCCTTTATATCAAAATCAGGATCTGTCTTTTCCTCGTAATATGTTATTTTATATGGCCTTATCCTGCTCTTCCTTAATATCTTTGATACTGTTCCATTTGCTATATTGCTTAAATTATAATCTTCAGGTGCATTTTCTTTTATGTATTCTGTTAGTGACCTGTTTGTCCACATCTCATAGCTCTTTCCCAGGTCAGAAGGCTTGGTGCATGCAAT
>JAKAAE010000177.1 GCA_021797225.1 Thermoplasmata archaeon
TTCTGAGAATGAAATTACAGGGAAAATTAAGTTCATAGATGCAAGGGTGGTAGTAATCAGCAGTGAATTCAGGGAGAAATTTTCCAGCCTGATGGAGATACAGAGCCTCCATGTCTTATATACAGACCCACAGACTTTCGGGAAACTTCCGGATAATATGGCAGAAAAGTACATCACAGGAATAATGAAAGAAGAATTAAACCTTCGACTCAAGAAAGAATTCAAGGGATATTATCCGGAACCAGGGAGTATAGCAATGCTTGTATTTACCTCCGGTACATCAGGCAGGCAGAAGGCTGCTGAGATAACCCATAGCAATATATATTCAGCTTCGTATATATACCGTGAATGGTATTCCGTACAACCACATGACAAAAACCTGTGTATCGCACCCTTCTTCCACATAACAGGGCTAATTTTTGGCATATCCCTGACAATGCTGTCGCATTCATCCATGGCATTGACGTACCGGTTTAACCCGGAAAATGCACTAGAAACTGTAGAATCAGAAAATACAACCATTACCATGTTTGTTGCCACGGCCTACCGGGCCATGATTAATGCATGGTCTAATGTTGATAAAATCAAAACCCGGCTCTCATCGATGAGAATGTGGTCGGCAGGCGGAATGCCCATGCCCTATAAAACTGAAATCGAATGGAAAGCAATGTCAGGTAAGTGGGTATATATGGCATATGGATTAACTGAAAGCACTTCTCCGGTTGCACTATGGGAATATCCATATACAGACAATATTCCATTATATAATGGCATAGTTACAGCTGGAAAACCGGCAAATTATACACGCATAGTCAGGGCAAGGGGCGGTGAACTGGTAGTTTCAGGGCCACAGGTTATAAGAAGATACTATAAGAATCCTGAAGACACAGAAAAGGCATTTGGAAAATATGGGCTGAAAACAGGTGATATATGCTATATTGATCGCAAGGGATATATCTATATAATTGACCGGAAGAAAGACCTTATAGACGTATCGGGGTATAAGGTAGTTCCTGCCGAGGTTGAAAATGCAATAAGATCCTGTGATCATGTTGAAGACGTTGTAGTTGTTGGAGAAAATGATGAATATAAAGGTGAAGTCCCGGTTGCATATGTTAAACTATCTTCAGTCCCAGACAACTATGAGGAAATGAAGAAAAGTATTTACAGCGTATGCAAAAAAGAACTGGCTAGATATAAAGTGCCTGCACGGATAATCTTTGTAAGGGACATGCCATTGAATGCATCAGGAAAGATTAAACGTTCAGGAATACATTCTGTAGAGGTGATTTATCAATGATAAGGGGTTTTTCAGAAGCTATATACAAAAATTATGATGGAACAGCATATGAAATAATGAATGAGGCGCTAAACAAAGCACTTTCCATGGCAGGATTGGAGAGAAAAGATATTGATGGCTTTATGACAACATTTCTTCCTGGCGTGTTTGATGGAAACGTATACATGCATTTTTTTCCGGACCAGCTATGCAATTATCTTGGAATTAAGCCAAAATACATAGATTCCCTGGAATATGGTGGGCCTTCAGTGCTTTCTGCATTCTGGAGAGCTGAACACATTATAAAATCAGGAATGGCTGAAAATATTTTACTCCTGTTCGGAGGCAAAGGTTCAGCAGTAAGGAAAAAGAAACAGACAGTGGATTCTATTGAAAACCTTTATCCTGAAATTGCCAACACACCATATAAGACCCTGCTGTCAGGATATAATTATACAAATCCAGTTTCGGATTATGCCCTGCTGGCTCAGCGCCACATGAAAATATACGGGACAACAGATGAACAGAGGGCAGCACTCATAGTCAAACAGAGGGAAAATGCCAACAGGTCAGGGTATTCAATGTTTACCGGACCCATTACTGTTGAGGATGTACTTGGCTCTCCTATGATATCATCTCCACTGCACCTGCTGGAAATAGTATATCCTGTAGATGGATTCCACGCTTTCATTGTGTCAAAAAATGCAGGTAAGTTAAGGGAAATCCGTATAAAAAAATACGGAGAAGCACACCAGTCAGCACTTCCTACAGAAATAGATGATATAACTATTACTCCTGCAGCTGAAAGTTCATCCGGCTTCCGTGATAATATTAAAAGATGTGATTTCTATGAACTGTATGATTCATTTAGCATCACCGTAATGATACAGCTTGAGAACACAGGCATTGTGCCTCCTGGCAAATCAGGTGAATTTCTGGAAAAAAATTCCATATCAGTTAATGGAGATTTTCCACTGAACACCGGAGGTGGAAGCCTGAACCGTGGGCAACCTGCCTATATGAGCGGGAGTGTATTGCTCTATGAGGCATTATTGCAGATGAATGGAATGGCAGGCAGAAACCAGGTTAAAAATCCTGACAAAGCTTTTATAAATGGAATGGGAGGATGGGCAAGGAACCATTCAGTCTCAATGATACTGGGTGAGTAAATGAAATTGAATGAAATTTATGAGGAATATAATAAACATTTTTCCACAGGAATATTGCCATACACTAAATGCATGAATTGCGGAAAGGTATATTATTACCCACGTGATAGTTGCCCTGTATGTGGAAAAGGAGACCTGAAAATTATGCAATCTACAGGAAATGGGAAAGTATACAGCTACACAAAATTCAATAATGGTTTCTACGGCATAATATCGTTCAGCGAGGGGTTCCGTGCATATATGGATATTTCTGGCAATAATCCTCAAATTGGAATGGAAGTAGAAATAAAATTTAAGAAAATAAAGGATAACCTACTGCCCTATGCAGAATTAAAATAGATTTAAGGTTTAAAATTATATTTTTTGAATGCTTCATTCATTTCCTTTTCCAGTGAACTCCTTTCCTCTTTGCTTAATTTGAAAAATGGCTCACGTGGATTTCCAGCATCTATTCCCGTCATAATTTCTACCATATCATAAATAGAAGAAATTGTTCCATATTTCCTGGATAGGTCTGTAAGCTCATTCAATAAGAACTGGTATCTGTCACCATCCTTATTATCATGGTTTTCTATTATTTTATTTATTACTTTATATCCATAATTTGAGGCGCCGGACACGAAGCCGTCGAGCCCGAGCCTGTATGCAGAAAGTATGTACTGGTCGGGCCCTGTATACACTTTGAAATCCGGGACGTACATTTTTGTATTGAGTATATCATTCATATTGAACGTTGTTTCTTTTATTCCTATCACATCTCCCCCGGCTTTCTTTATGTCGTTAACCATATCATAAGTAATATTATATCCAGTTGTTTCCGGATAGTTATATATTATTGTTGGATATTCTGAAGAGATCTTTGTGTAATATTTTATGAGCCACTCCCTTTTTATTCCTGTGAAATAGTA
>JAKAAE010000178.1 GCA_021797225.1 Thermoplasmata archaeon
GCCGAATGGGAATAGAACTCTTTTATGCTTCCATGTAAATCTATCATAATCATTCTGGCTCAATATAGTCATTTAATTTATATTACTTGACCATATAAAAATCCCATTGTTCCATGTCATCATAAGAAATTTTTATTTTGAATACTATAGATTGATATAAAAATTTGAAATTATCTCTCATTTTTCAATACAAATATTTAAATTAGTCTTATTAATATACATTGTTATACCTGCTAATATACAAAATAATGTTGAAATTCACATTTTTGAGGATAAATATTATATATGCTTCCCTAATCATAATTTATGCAAGATGTAGATAATAAAGTTTTGGGAAAGATGACCAAAACTGGAATGAGAAGAGGAATGACAACGCATGAAGCAATAATGTTCGGAGTCGGTGGAGCAGTAGGATCAGGTATACTGTTCGCAGCAGCCGGAGGCACATCATATGCCGGGCCAGCTGTAATTATATCATGGATTCTTGCTGCCATATTTATTGTACTGGTTACACTCCCATTCGCGGAATACTCTGCAATGTTTCCGAGATCAGGAATCAGTGCAAGGGTTGCATACTATTCATACGGTTCATACGGTGGTTTCATGTCTGGTTGGGGGTTGCTCATATGGGCTGCCACAATACCTGCCATCGAGGCAGTTGCAGTATCAACATATGCATCACTGTATTTTCCGTTCCTTTATAATTCGGCAACCGGCGTTCTTACTATCGATGGTATAATGCTGGCTATTGTTCTTTTACTGGGATTCTTTGCACTTAACATGGTTGGAATTGCTAGGTTTGGAAAATTCAACAAATTTTTAACATGGGTAAAAATAGCTGTAGTGGTTGGATTTATAGTCATACTACCCATGTTTATATGGCACTGGGGCAATTTCACGTCTGGCCTTGCTGGAGCAAGCAGTGCTGGAGGATTTTCAGGATTTCTTCCATCAGTTGGTGGACTTTTCATAGCAATACCTGCATCCGGAATACTGTTTTCCTTCGGGGGATACAGGCAGGTTGCCGATATGGCTGGAGAGGTTAAAAACCCTGGTAAAACCATGCCAAAGATCATAGGTACAGTTTTGCTTGTTCAATCATTGATGTACATAGGGATGGCTGTTGTTATAGTTGGCACAGTTAGCTGGGCAGGATTCGGAATACAAACAGGTGACTGGAACTTTGTCGGAGCTCTTGGATCTCCGCTATCTTCCATAATCCGTGCAAACATAGTCCCAGGTATGACAATATTAGAGGCAGACATCCTCGCCGGAATGGTAATAATATTTTTCTTATTCGCTATATTTTCCCCTGGGGGAACGCTAGGAGTTTATTTAACAGGAGCCAGCAGAATTATATTCGGATATTCCGAGGAGGACGCCCTTCCTGGCGCATTCAAAAAAACCACTAAACACGGAGCACCTTATCTAGCATTAATACTCGCACTTGTACTTGCAATTCTATTTTTGCTACCTTTGCCATCATGGTACGCGCTGGTTGATTTTGTTGTGGTTGCAGCTGTGGCAAATTTTGCCGTTGCTTCCATATCCCTTCCGGTACTTAGAAGGCTGTATCCAAATGTAGAAAGACCATTCAAAATCCCATACCCGATGTTATGGAGCTTTGTGGCATTCGAGGTAGCAACATACCTCATTTACTGGTCTACATACCCAACAACATTATATGCACTGGGTGCAGTACTTGCAGGTTCTGTAATTTTTATTTACCAGGCCAGCAGGAAGCACTTCATGGGACTGAACCTGAAAAATTCTATATGGATACCTGTTTACATTGCCGGAATGATACTCCTATCATACCTTGGTGGGACACCTACCGGCGGAATAAACCTATTAGCCTATCCATTAGATTATGTTGTTCTTGGAATATACGCGGCAATGTTCTTCTTTATCGGTTTAAACAGCGCACCTAAAGAGCCATTAACATCTGCAGAGGCACTGCTTGATCCCACTAAGGAAATAGATGTAGAAGGCGAGTATTAAAATAACAATCTTTTTATTTTTATAATAAAGTTTATTAGAAAATTTTCAGTTAATACTTTTATCCATAATATAGAGAATTATAATTTATAATGGTACAAATGATGTGTAATTGCTTATAATAATCCTGTATAATTCCGGATATATTTCAGAACTTTGGGATACAAAAAGAAGAGTAAATTCATTGTAGTTATCTATAAATTCGGGATATATGCATTTGACCTTGCAGGTTAAAGGCTCCATGTGTTATGTGAGGATGTCACTGGTTAATATAGTAGATAATTTTACTTTGATATGATGAATCTCATAACTATGAGGATAAATTATGGGTAGTGACTTCCTCCCCAAGCTAATGCATGGAGCTTCCCGCTTTCATGTTAAAAAATAGATTTTCTTTAAATATGGACATATCAATAAACGGTAACCTCTCAATGAGTGTACGGTAAACTTTGTGTATTATATTCAACAAATATTATTATATCTATTTTCAATATATACATATATGGAGAAATCCGAGAAAGAATTAAAGGTAATAAAAAGAGGTGATATTAAGAACGATGTAATTAATATTTTGAATGAAAACAATACTTTTAAATGGATGATAAATACAGGGGTTGTTAATTATAATTCTTTATCGCGGATAATTCAGGATGAAATAAAAAAGAAATATAAGTATAATCCGAAAATTAATACAATATCAACAATTTTAAGGAAAAATTATAACATGACAAAATTGAAAAGTGAAAACAATCCATTTTCTGATATGAAAATTAATATTATTACCGGGCTTTCACTGCTTTCCTGCGATTATAATGTTCAAACAATGATGGCGTATTTTCCATATTCCCGGGCAATTCGTATAATACCAGGTAACAAGACTATGTGGGTTATGATCTCCAGTGAAACACCAGAAAATACCATAAAATCATATCCGGGAAAATTATATGGGGATTTTCTGGAAATTAATATTACCATTGATAGAAATAAAATAAATGAAGATTCAATACAGACATTTCTGGAGACATTATCATTTAATTACATTAATGTTTCACAGCTTATGATATCAAGGGATGGTTTTGAATTATTTATCAGTGCGAACTATCTTGCCAAGGTATTGAAACTTATAGAAAAAATTAGGTCGGATAGGTATTTTTACTGATATATTTTAACAATTTATATGTTATAAATAATTCTTTTAGTTTGATAATAATCTTGTTTAAGATTTGCTATAATAGATAGTCTTAGATAAGATTATTTAAATATCATAATTGCATGTATAATTATGTATTTATTTTTCCTGGAATTTGTTGTATTGGGAATAATAGTTGGGGCA
>JAKAAE010000179.1 GCA_021797225.1 Thermoplasmata archaeon
CTTTTTTCATTTTATCCGGTTCCTTAATCCCTGCATTTCCTATCATTGATTGCACGCATCTGTTTATTCTCAGTGGGCTGAGCTGGAACTTATACATGGTTTCAACTATGTTTTTCAGGTTATCTATTATGTACTGCCTTGATCCATCACTTGAGGACATTGCAACAAAGAAAGAATCCATATCCTGCTTCTTAGCCTTTCCGGATTTGATGAACTCCATAATGGCTTTATGGTTACTGTCTCCATTAAGCACACCTGATGCAGTTATTGCCTTGGTCTTGTCCTCATCATTTGTTGTTGTTTCTATTAAATTTGCAAAATACCCGAAATCGTTGTTTACTTTTCCCTGTGCAATAAGGTATGCAAGCCTGAAATCTGGTTCCACCTGACTGTATTCCTTATATTTGCTGAGAAGTGTTTTGCAGAAATCATCATTAATATACGCCAGCTTTGTGTAGAGTCCGGAGAGCGATATTTTATAGTTAAACTCATCCTTTTTATTTGCCTCTATGTATTCCATTTTATCCTTTATGTAAAAGTTCGCAAGATCCCTAAAGTAAACATTTCCCGTTATATTATACAGGGAATAAAGCTGTTTTGATATCTCATCAATGACTATGTTATCATTTATGCCGTAAAGCTTTTCGATCCTTCTTACATACTGTGTCATATTTATTTTGCCTGATAGAAGGAACGCATAGAGGTCGTTTGCAATGCCCCATTTCTCATCAATCGATATCTGTGAAAGGTTTCTTGTCACGGATTCATACATTGCATCGTCATAGAGTACCCTATAGAATCCGCTGTGCCCGTAATTCAGTGAGAGAACATCACCTTCGATTTCCATTTCCTTTCCTTCCATAAGGGTACTTTCCTCACTGGAAAATCTGTTTATGAATAATGGTATTTTCCACTGTGAATTTTTATCTCCCTCAAGGAAATAAAACTGTTTCTGTGTTATTTTTAATTTGTCATCACTCCTTTCAGTTATAAGATATGGATACCCTTTGTTTGATATCCACTGCTCCATTATTAAGGAAACACCCTTTCCGGATTCCTTTTCTATGGCATTCCATAGATCGGATCCTGAGGCGTTCTTATATGAAAATTCCTTAAGATAATTTCTCATTGCCTTCATGAATACATCCTTGCCCACATACGCTTCTATCATTCTCAAAACATTTGAACCCTTGCCGTACCTTATTTCATATGAAAGCTGTGATACGCTCCTGGGATCTGAAACATCCGCATTTATGGGATGTGAATTCTTTAGGGAATCCATAGTGTATGCCCCATCTGTCTGGTCAAGAAGGAAATCACCGAAAAATTTCCACTCCGGATCAGTACTGTCAACGGTCTTGAACGCAAAGAATGTGGCAAAGCTTTCATTCAGCCACAAGTCATTCCACCATTTCATGGTCACAAGGTCGCCGAACCACATATGGACAAGTTCATGTGTTATAACCTCTGATGTTCTTTTATAACTCTTACTTGTTGTTGAATCATCAATATTCAGAAGGATTTCCCTGAATGTAATTGCGCCCCAGTTTTCCATGGCGCCAGCAGCAAATTCCGGAACAGAGATAAGGTTTAATTTTGGAAGCATATAATCTATTCCTGTGTAGGTTTCAAGGTAATTCAATGATTTCTTTGCAACTTCAATTGGATACCTGGATGATGTTAAATGTCCCTTCATTGCCGTAAGATAAAGTTTTTTACCCTTATATAAATCTTCCACCTCATCAAATTGGCCTACTCCAAGGTAAACAAGATATGTTGCCATTCTGGGAGTTTCCTCGAATTCAATAACCTTCTTTCCATTTTCCAGTTTTTCCTTTTTTGCAGGCATGTTTGAGATGGCTCTGAGGTTACTGTCAATCTTCATAGAAATGTTAAACGTAGCTTTGTAATTCGGGTTATCAATGCATGGAAATGCCCTTCTGGCATCTGATTCTTCGAACTGGGTTGAAAGTATGTACTGAGTCTCTGTTCCGGCAAGATAGAAACCCTTCAGACCACGGTCCACATCAGATGAAAATTTTACATCAACTGAAATGTCACCTCCATCAGTGTAAAATGTTACGCCATCCTTATCTGCTTCATATTTTACCGCTGATCCATTGATTTTTACTCCATGTATATCTATATTATTTAAATCAAAAGTTATTTTCTTTTCTGCATCCTTAATTTTTACTGTTTCATCTCCTGTATACTTTTTGTGTTTGAAATCTATATCGAGGCTAAGCCTGTAATTTATAACTTCCATATCAGTTTATATGTATGCATTTAATAAATTTTTGCGAAGTTGAATAATTTAAATAATAACAGGATATACTGTTTTATGGATAATAAATATAGCTTCGCCTATCTAGGTCTTGCTGTTATGATGGTTCTTCTCTTCATACAGTTCATAATGGGCATATTCATAAATCTCTATGTGCCATTCCCACCATTAAACAGCATATCACATATTGGGCCCGGGGCTTTTCCTTCTAATTACCTCACCGTAATGTTTCACATGATGTTGGGATTCCTTATTCTCATAGTTTCATTCATAATGCTCTTGCTAAGTATAAAAATTCAAAACACAAAGCTCATTGTATCATCTGTTTTATCTTTTATTTTTGTCATAATAGCAGGAGTTTCAGGATTCCTGTTTCTGTTCAATGAATACAATAGATATTCATTCATTATGGCAACATCATTCATAATAATTGTAATGTCTGAATTTTATTATCTCTATACCCTGAAACTTATAAGTGGTACATCTTCAAAATATTAATACATTATAAAAAAATATTATTTTTCCATTAATTCGCATGACCTTTTATAAAGTATATCTCTTAAAAGAAGGAAAGCCCTGAAGTTTTCCGGGTTGAAGCGTTCTGTAAATCCCTCTTTTCTTGATAGAACTCTGTAATAGTACATCACTTCTACTGTTTTTCTACATGCCCTGAAAGCAACTCTGGCCGATCTGCTTTCATTCAATAGTATGGAATAATCCATGGCCCAGCCCTTTTCTCCCTCTATTTTTTCAAGAAAACTGAAATCTCTTGGATTTTCTCCGGTAATTATATAGTTCTCTAGGGATCTGATAAATTCAAACATATTTTTGTATTCATCTGCATGGTTTTCGTCCATCTTTATTAGTCTTCCAATCAACTCTGCAAGTTCATATTCTTTCATAAAATAGAGCTGTATCCCTGAATCATAATCCTCTTCTTTCTGATTTACACAGCAGTGAAATTTTGGAAATTCTGTCATAATTAACAAGTATATCATAAAATATATACCTTCTGTATCATGCTAAATTACTTATA
>JAKAAE010000180.1 GCA_021797225.1 Thermoplasmata archaeon
TTATAGTAGATCTGATTTATAAGCATATTAAATGGAATCTGCACAAAGTTCTGATTATTCTTCTTTCCTATGTCTACAGACTGCTTCCATCCATTGTTATGGCCTATTACAATTGTATCTATTTCATTGGTTATTGCATATGCTATAACTGCATTTGATAGTTTATGCATAATATCCCTTATCTTCCTGTTTCTTACCATATATAATCTGTTTATTCTTTTTGTATTCTCTTTGTTTCCCTGTTTATCATTTACAGATTTTAATCTTGCCAGTTCCTTATTGAAATACTGGTTTATTGATTTCAGGACACCACCCTTTACAGCAATACCTTTTTCAGATATGTTGTTTCCAATGGTTATGATGTTCCTTACACCAATATCAATACCAAGTATCCTGTTTGCTTTTATTTGTGTTATATCTGATATCTCTTTAGAATATACTATCTCTACATTATAGCCGGCACCTGATGGTATTATTCTTACTTCTCTCAAATCTATATCATCTAATCTTGTTTCCACCTCCAAATCCATTATTTTTGGGAATTTAAGAATTCCATGAGCAATAGAGCACTGCTGATTGGTGAATACAAGCATGAATTCCCCATTCCTGTGCTTATACTTAGGCGGTTTAGGAACTCCATTGAATAACTCCGGATTCTTCTTATATGATCTCAGAGCCCCAAAGAATGAAGTCCATGACTGCTTTACCTTTTTGATGGTCCACTGTGCTGTCTGTGCTGGCAGTTTCTGAAAATTATTGTTTTCCTCCATATCTGATGGTTCTGCAAACTGTTTCGCAAGTTCTTTATATCCTGCCATCTTTTCCTTCCTGAAAAACTGGTTTCTAAGGATATAATTGGCCTGGTTGAATAAGTTCTTTGATATATGGCACATACTGGATATTGCACCATTACCATGGATAAAAATCTGTTCAGTCCTGGTTATCTTCATAGCCTACCTCTATTGAATCATTCTTCCTCCTTGAATAAGTTTTCATGGAATAACAGTGAAGCATTGAAATTATATCCTCAAATATTTCCTCTGAATCCAGTTTTGTGCTTCCAATATCAGATACAACAACTATTTCAGTACCGAACTTTTCAAAGAGATTTTTAAATAAATCAAATCCTGATCTGCTCAATCTGTCCCTGTATGTTATTATTACCTTTTCTACCTTATAGTTTATGATTTCATCAAGCATATCAAAGAATCCCTTTCTCTTATCAAAGGATATCCCAGATGCTATGTCTGAATATATTGCGTTTATTGTATAACCATTCATGAAGCACCACTGCTTCAACTGCTCGATCTGATTATTCAAATCATTCTTCTGTTTTATTGCTGATACCCTTGCATATATTACTGTTTTTCTTTTAACATCCTTATTTAATAATTTATAAATATCCTCATCATTGTAATCATAGAAGCCATTGGGCATAACTGTAAACCTTATCTTCCCTGTTGAAGCATATACGTGTAGTGTCTTTCTTGAAATTCTTAATAGGTTTAATGCCTCATTTGCCTTCATAGTTAATAACATAATATATTAATTATAGAAATAGTTATCTGAATTATACACTATATACCAGCGGTATCAATCCAAGGCTTATTCCTGCAAGTGCGACGATAAAAACAGCTATGACAGCCATGTATGGACTCTTATATTTTTTATGTATTCTGGTAAATACTTTCGGGAGTATTCCATCCCTTGATAAAGAATATAATTCCCTTGCTGCACTGTTTCCGAATATAACTGTGGATATCAGTGCTGAAACCAGGAAAACGCTGAATGCAGCCAATGTAACATAGATTCCATAGTAACTGTCTGTTACATACAATCCCGGAGCAAAATAGGCAAGCCCGGCAGGAAGATTCGGGCCTAGGCCACCCACATTGGCATAAATAACGAAAGTATCATATGCAATCATTATGAGCAGTGATGTTACAATTGCTTTCTTTATTGTACGCCCCGGAGTCTTCGTTTCCTCTGCAAGTACCACTATTGAACCGTATCCTGAAAATGCTACAAATCCACCTGTAACCATGCCCAGGAAGAACCCGTGCAGACCATCTGTTGAATTGAATATATTGAAATACTGTACACCATTATAGGGCGATTTTACGATTATTGCGATTGATAAGCTCAGGAAAAATGCCAGGTCAAATAAACCCACGATTATCGCTATCTTCTGGCTGTAATTCAATGATAATATTCCAACTATAAGGTAAATAACCGGTGTTATGAATGAGACTATCACTAGGAATACGAATGGGAGCGTGTAACCGAGCATAACCTCTAAACCGATATATAGAAACCACCCCAGTAATACGCTGGAACCTATTATACTGCTGAGCACCACGAAGAGGTAATAAAATCCAACACTCTTGCTGAGGTATTTGCTGTGTGTTGCAACCTCCACATACTTATAATAACCGCCGGCATTGCTGATTTTTTCAGAATAAATGTATACAGCAATAACAGCAAGGAAGAGTGCTATGCCACCGATCAGGAATGTTAGGGGTGCAGTTTCCCCTGCATATTCAATTGCAGTTGCACCTGTGAAGGCGAACGGCCCGGCTGGTGCAATAACCATTATTGCATAGAATACAAGGCCCCAGAAAGTCATGCTATTTCTGTTCAATGTATTGTCCATAATATTTTCATTGTGGATTATTATTTAAGTTGGCTGGAAAGGAATGAATATTTTCAGGAAAAAGATATGTGGTTAATAGACTCAATATCCTTTTTATTCCTTCATAGATATTCTCTATCTCGATAAATCTTTATATTGCTTCGTAGCTTGCCCACGTAAATAATATTATAAATTGGATATCCATAATCTATCCCGGAAAAGCGTGCAATAAATAAGCTAAATTTATATATTAATTTCAGATGATTTTATGGATTGCATGGATGTAATGGAACAGATGAAACAGAAAATTGTAAAAGAAGTAGATGAAAATGGAGAGGCGATACTCTGGAAAGGTACCCTTCATGACTATATAAAATCATTGCAGGAGGAGGAAAATGAATTCGATTTACCCGGCGACACTCCGGTTCAAGTATGTGTGTTAAGGAATGAAAAAGGAAAATTAGCATTGCTTCTTGTATTCAATCCTGATACTGAGGATGAAAGTTATATTAAACTTGGAGATGAAAATACTTTTATGACAGGTTTGGAGGGCGTCCCCAATGCTGATAGTGGGTTCTGGATGATGGTCAGTGCACATCTGGATGAATCTAATCTATAATCAATTTCATTATCTAAAAAAAATTATTTTATATTGTAAATACAAAGTTATGCCTTTA
>JAKAAE010000026.1 GCA_021797225.1 Thermoplasmata archaeon
CCGGAATGGGAATATTTACAGCACCGAATACAGCTGCTGTCATGTCATCTGTTCCTCCTGATGTCAGGGGTTCTGCCTCTGGAATGTTATCAACCCTGAGAAATGTGGGTACAACTGCAAGTATGGGCATATTCTTTTCAATACTTATACTGGGATTAACAACAACACTCCCGCATACCTTATCATCTGCAGTTATCAGTGCCAGAGGGGGAAGTAACCTAGCAGGTATAATGGCAAAGCTGCCACCCACAGAGGCAATATTCGGCGCACTCTTGGGAATTAACCCCATAAAAGCAATTCTTGAATTATATCCAACAATTCCTATATCGCCTAGTGCCTATGCAACAATGACTGCCAGAACATGGTTCCCCACTATATTTGCGCCTGCATTCATGAAATCACTGCACATTGTATTCTACGTTGGGGCAGCAATAGTGTTTATAGGCGCCATTGTATCAATATTCCGTGAGCCGCTGAGAAAACCTAAAGCAGAAAAAGCAGATAAACTCGAAACAAAACCAGAAAGTTCAGACATATCTGACAGAGCAGTAAAGATGAAGAGGTAATATAATGGAGAGAACTATTACAATATGGTCCATGCTTGACAGTATCCTAACTCAATACAGTTCCAGGATAAAGGATAGAATAGGGGAATATTCCCTCACCAGAACCGATTATAAGTTACTATATCTCGTAAGCACAGAGCCAAGAAATATGAAATACCTTGCCGATGAACTCTCACTGGCCAAGGGCTGGGTCACAGATATTACTGACGGCCTGGAACAGATGGGCCTTGTTAAAAGGATACATAGCAACGACGACCGCAGGGTAATCAACATACAGATAACTGAAAAGGGCGTGAAAGTATTCAAAGAACTCCAGTGTGTGATTAAAACCATCATAAACGAATCTATCTCATCTCTCCCTGCAAAGGATATAGAGCAGCTCTGCAGTATTCTTGAAAAAATAGATATAAATTTGAAATCTACGAATAATAAGAAATAACAGGCTTAATAAAGTCCTTTTTTCCAGATTCAAATAAATTGCCTATATCATTCAAACCTATTATATGATCTTCCATGCCGTCGCAATCAATAAGCCCTGAATTTATCATGTTTATTGCCTTTTTCATAGTATAAGGATTTATGAAATCACCGAAGATAGAAATTTCTTTGCTGTAAATTTTGTTCGCATTTATGCTTACATTTTCTCCCGGAGGATATACCGAGAAAGCAAAGATCTTTCCAGAAGGTGAAATCATATCAACTGTTTTTGCAAGAACGCTATTATCCCCAGTTGCTTCAATTACCAGACTTGCCTTGCCTATAAGCGGACTGTTCATGATTTCATCAGCACTTGTATATAGAGCGTCTGCACCGTATTTTGCGGCTAGTTTATTCCTTACTGGATTCCTCCCCATTATGTGTATCGGGTAGTAACCCATCCCCTTTAATATCTGAAGAAATGTGAGTCCTATAAAACCGGTGCCCAGAATAATTGCAGATCCTCCCAGATGAACATCAGTTGTTTCAAATGCATGAATAATGCAAGCTACAGGCTCCGTCATCGCAGCATGCTTAAAGTCCATGTTTTCAGGTACACCGTAAACCACCTTCTCCGGAACAGTCACATATTCACCGTATCCTCCTGGGTAATTTATCCCCACACTTCTCATATTCTCACAGAAATTTTCTTTACCTTCCTTACAGTAATCACAGTGACCGCAGGTTATATTAGGGTCAACTACAACATGATCGCCGGCATGAAAAGATTTTACGTTAGCTCCTGTTTTTGTTACTATGCCACTTAACTCATGCCCCGGGATCACGGGATATTTTACTGCAAGATGTTTTCCATGATATGCATGAAAATCAGTTCCACATATGCCACAGGCCATTGTTTTAATCTGCACTTCATTCTCTCCAGGTTCTACAGGTTCAATATCTACAGGTTCAAGCTTTTCCGGTTCTTTCAAAATAAAAGCTTTCATAATATTAAATGGGCTTATCTTTATTATAATTTTTCCGGAAAAGATTGAATAAAGTCAGGATGGTCTATAATTGGATGCTGAAATTAACTGTAATTGATAGTTTAATATCAATTTTGGGGAAATATCCATAAAATACTGCTAAAAATATACAGTACTAATTATTGGAGGATTAGGAAATTTTAAATATACATATGCATATATGCATATATGGTAAAAGTTATTTCAATAAGCGACGATGTATACACAAGATTAAAAAATATCAAGGGAGAGAAATCATTTTCTGAAGTTTTGAGAGATTTATTAAACAGCGAAAAAGGAAATCCAAAATTGCTGGAAAAGTACTTTAGGATATTAAGTCACGAAGAAGCAGATAAATTGGAAGATGAAACCAATGAAGGCCGAAAGGGGTCAGTTTCCCGTGATAAAAATGATTATTGATACAAATATTTTCATTGACATATTCAGAGGGAAATCAGAAACATTGGATTATATAGAAAATTTAAATGAAAACATCGCAACTACAATAATTAATAAATATGAATTATTGCGAGGAAATAATAAAATAAAAAATATTTTTGATAGTATTACCGTATATAACTTTGGTGACAATGAAGCAATGGAGGCGGCTGAGCTATACCGGTTTCTTAAACATAAAGGTATATTAGTTAATGAATTAGATATTATAATAGCAGCAATTGCTAAAGCAAATAATCAGCAAATTCTAACTAAGGATAAAGACTTTGAAAATTTTCAGGGGATAATAAAAATAAAATTTCTATAATGCTTATCGTTAAAATTCAGATTGGTTGAAAATAAGCAATCATTAACAGATATTATAAAGAGGTTGCTACCGCAATAACCGCTGTTGCCACAATAAGAATAAACATGGTAAGATATAATGCTTCATTTTTCTTTGATAAAACAAGGTCGCCCATTATCTTTTTATTCCTTCCTATAATCCAAAGCATTACCATGGGTGCTATTAGTGTAAATACAAAGAATATCAGGAGATAAAGAACCAGGGCTATCATGCTTGAAGGATTGATAATAATCACCGCTATAACAGCCGGCAGACTTTCAAGTACATACACAAGCCAGTATGATTTTTTGGAAATGTTCAGGGATTCTGCAATTCCCCATGCGCTTCCCAGTGATATTGTAATCAGTGCAATAAATCCTGCTGCAATGATGCCTATCCCGAATATAAATGGTGATAGTGCACCCGCAATAGGAACCAGAACCTTTCCAAGTTCCTGTGGAGTTGCAAAGAATGATGCATGGGCCGCATGTGGAATTCCGGCAAAAGCCATCTCTGCTATTACCATCAATAACTCTGTTACAATTGCACCAACCAGAGTTTCTCTGCGCATTATCCTTAATGACCTGTGTCTCTTTATGCTGATTCCTGCACTATTCATATCAGTTAATTTCAATCCTGTCGCCGATGCCTGGAAGAATATCATAAAGGGCATTATCACTGCACCCACATTGGCAGCAAGCAAAAAGAAATAACCCGCAGTGGGTTTAATAAGCAATGGATTAGCCAGCGGGGATGATACCGACATGATGCCCCGGGAGAATAATGATGCCAGGAGGGCAATGATTAATACGAGGGATATTGCGAGCAGTGGCTTCTCTGCCTGGCTGTACCTCTTTCTGGTAACAATTAATATATGAATAATGTATATAACCGGAATTGTATAATAAAGGGATAATCCCATTATTTCCAGTCCTATTCCTATGCCAAGATATTCTATTCCGTAGGTAACCATATCGGTTAACGCCATGGGCAGTGCCACCAGTGATGCTATTCTCTTTCCGTAGTTTTTCCTTACCACATCTCCCAATCCATCTCTAGTAGCTATGCTGATTCTACCTGCAATTTCCTGTACTATGTAAAGCGGTATGATGAGAACCAGCATAAGCCATATCAAGCCATATCCAAGCGTCGCCCCTGTTTGTGCCGCTCCAATATAGGATGAAGCATCCATGTCCGCCATCATGACAAGCCATGCGGGACCAAACATGAGTAATGTATCTTTATTAAACAGCCTTCTTTTTTTGCTTACAACATTTGAATCCATGCTAATCAATCGTTTTTCTTTGATTTACACTGCATCTAAAATTTTTAATTCTCTCAATTCTACTGAAGAATACTTACCAGGATGGAATATATTTAACAAAATATGCGTATTTCTTTGGATGTTGCACAATGAAAATACGGATTTGATACAATTTTTCTCTGTGTTTTTCACATTCATTGCAGGTAATTAGGTGTACCTAAATAAACTTATTGTGATTACAATTAATAAAGGATACTGCGTAAGAATCGACGAATTATCCAACTAATGATTATATAGAAAGTTAAAATTAGCTATAATGCAGATGTTTTTCAAGGAAGGGCTGGCAAGGATAGGAAGATTCACCACACCACATGGTGATATTGAAACTCCAACAGTAATGCCGGTCATAAATCCAAACCTAAATTTTCTTACAAAGGACGAATTAAAATCCATCGGGGTTCAGGCAGTAATAACCAATAGCTATATAATAAAGAGAACCGCATCGCTTGAGCAGGAGGCTTTAAAATCTGGGGTCCATAAACTCATAAATTTTGATGGCCCCATAATGACCGATTCCGGGACTTTCCAGAGCTATGTTTATGGAGATATAGAGTATAACAACAGGGAAATTGTGGAATTCCAGAAAAACATAGGCAGTGACATTATAACAATTCTCGACATATTTACAAAGCCGCAGGATAGCTATGATCAGGCAAAGGCTGCAGTATACGAAACCTATAGAAGATTAAAGGAGGTTAATACAGAGGATTCTATAATAGCAGGGCCAATACAGGGATCTGTGTATCCCGATCTGAGAATTGAATCTGCAAAAATGATGTCAGAGGCATCATACCTTCCCATCGGCGGAGTTGTACCTCTCCTAGAATCTTACAGATACAGCGACCTTGTAAATATAATTATAAATTCCAAAATAAACTCAGACTTTTCAAAACCTGTGCACCTCTTCGGAGGAGGTCATCCCATGTTTTTTGCATTTTCTGTTCTTCTTGGTGTTGATATATTTGATTCTGCATCATATATAAAATATGCAAAGGATAACAGAGTGCTATATACAGAAGGCACCAGGAATCTTAAAGAAATTCGTGATTTCCCAGAATGGAGCCCACTTTTCAATAAATATTCTCCTGCAGAATTAATCAAGGCAGATGAAAAAACACGGTTAAAATTATTATCTCTCCATAATCTCAAGGCAATATTCAACGAAATTACAGAAATTAAAGAGCGTATTTATGAAAATACTCTATACCAGTATGTGGAGGAAAAATCCATGGCCCATCCTGCACTTTACAGTGCTTATCTTGAAATGCTTAAACATGATCTCAAACCATACTGGAATATTTCACTGAAATCTCCTCTGTATTTTTTCAATAGTATGACATATCAGAATACCTTTATCAAGCGGCTCGTGGATTTTACAGAATATTATATAAGCAATGGAAAAAAAACTCTTCTTATCAATTATAAGCAATGGAGACATGGATTTCCAGTATCCAGTGAAATAATCAATTCATATGAAACAACAGATTACAACTTCCTGATTCAGTGGAATGATATATTCATTCCCATAGAACTTGAAAACACATATCCTGTAAGCCAGATGGTACCCTCAGGAGTTATAGATCGTTGTTATATGGACGATTATGTAAAATGGTTAAAATCTTTAAATCCAGACATTCAAACATATAATCCAGCGTTCTCCGGAGATTCCAGAATAAGAAAATATACACATACAAAGATAAATACGGTATTCAAATTCCAGTTCCATACCGGAGTGGATTTATTTAAGGAATCTGATCTTATAATTAAATCCAGAGCCACAGGCCATATAAGAAACATCAAGAGGGGAGATAGAATTATAGCCACAATGAGAAATGATGGCTTTTTAACCCTTTCCATCTATGGCGGTAAACTTCTCAATACATTGATCAATTTTCCGGAACTAAGGGTAATAGTAGGTAAGGATAGTGGAGAATTTAATTCGCAGGGATACAATGTTTTCTTCAAATTTGTGGAGAACTGTGATAAAAACATAATTCCTGGAAATGAGGTTCTGGTTACAGATTCAGATGCAAATCTCTTTGCAGTGGGTCATGCAACAGTGTCCGGAAATGAGATGAAATATTACAGAGAAGGAATAGCAGTAAAGGTCCACGAAGGTATTAATAGACTATGATTACTCAAGATGTATTTCATCGGGAATATTATCAAGTATACCACTAAGTATTTTATCATCACTTTTTCTGGCGTATATATGGGTGTAAATCTGCTCCAGTACAGACTGTATTTTCTCTCCATCAACCCTTTTAATATTTTTTCTTGATATTATCATAAGATTCATTTCCTGAGATTTATTATTATTCCTCGGTGGTAGGAAATATTTAAAGCCAGTCAATGCTTTTGCCCCTGCCCTGCGATAAAATTTTATCCTTTTTTTTCTCTGATTTATGTTGTCTCCTTCCTGAGGATTCTCTACCTCAAATATCACATGGTTATATCCATTATTATCCTCAAGATTAAATATACTTTCAAGAAACATTGATCCGAGTCCATTTCCCCTGTATTCCTTTTTTACAGCAATGTAATCCAGAAATAAAAAATCCGAATTATTAATAGGCCACATCATTACAAACATTACTGGATTTTTATCATGTTTTCCGATAAACATCTTTTCATGGTTTTCTTCTATATTTTTTCTAATATCTTCTACAGATCTTTTTTCTCCCGGTGGAAAAGCATCCTCATAAATATTTATGCCCTTGTTAAAATCCTCCTCTGATTTGACTTCGGATATCCTAACATTATCTAACATACTTATCTATATGTACATGATATATGTAATTTCCTAAGCAAAATCAATAAAATCTCTGATAACTATATTTAGATATTATTCCATTTCTTAAAAAATTTCATATTCTATACGATAAATTTAATTTGCCAATGTAATACACTCACGATGATTAGACCGTGGATTCTGGCTATGGATCTTGACGGAACTGTATGGAACCATCTCAATATTTCAGGCGTTGAGCCTCCATATACAAAAATTGACGCAACAAGCATAAAAAACAGGGACAACATAAAGATAACATTATTTGAAGAAGCCGTCAAATTTATAAAATGGGCCAGGGAAAATGGGGCAATTACAACAACACTGAGCTGGAATAGAAGAGACTATGTTGATGAGGCGCTGGAAACTTTCGGGATTGCAGGCTTATTTGATTACAGTTCCACGGATCATACACCTGACAAGGATCAGAGGTTATTGAGATTAATTAATACACTGGATAGAATTGGAATATACATACCGGTTGATAGAGTTGTATATGTGGATGACCGGGACATTCATATGGAAGCAATTAAAAAGAATGTGGGAAACATAGTTTTTATAAATATATGGAAATCAGCAAAAGATTATTCTGATGCTTGCAGGATTGTAAGAGAAAGAATATTAGAAGACAACATAACCTTGTTGTAATATTAAGGTCAATTTTGAAATATTTTAAATATTAAATAACTATATAAATATAAATATGCAAGCAAATACCCCTGTAATATGGTTTAAAAGCTATCCTGAGCCACAGGCATCATTTGCCGGAAGTCTCTGGATTGCTATACATACCCAGGTTTATAATTACACTCATATTAACAACTACATAATAAGAGTCAATAAAATAAAGAACATCATCTCATACATGGAATATCTGGGTACTATTATGGAAAGCAATACCCTTGAACGAATAGCATCCGCGGTCAATCGCAATATGAAAAAGTTAAAAAACCCGGAATTTAAATTATTGGTTTCAGAGGATAATGATTCACAGAGGGCGGTTAATTATATGGAGAAAGGGCGTTTACTGGTACTAGGAGTTCCGTATAGTGATGTCCAGAAGTTTACTGGTTATGATATTATAAATACTGGAATTCCTAAAAATATCACGTATTACCTTGTGATAGCAAAACAGGGCGATTATATTTATACCATACCCGGCATGGAAGGTATAGAACTAAAAACCGAACTTCAGAGCTTATACAGTGAGCACTCATCAGTAATGGTGAAAATGCAGATAACGGAATTCAAAAAATACTGTGAAATAAATAGAGAAAATATAAGAATAATATATGCAAGTGTGATCACAAAAACTGGAGAAGAGGTCAGGTCATTAAATGAATATTAGGTGTGTGTAAATGCTTGAAACACGTGGTTCTATGACCAAAAAATATAACGCTGGAAATGATGACACTGAAACTATAATAAGGTTGATGGAAAGATTCATTTCTGAGACCTATGGGAGTTCTCTTTCCATAGACCCATACTCAGTGGAGACTATAGATAAACTGCATTCATATGTAGATGCTTTTTATTCGGAGTTACTTGATAATTATTTAGTTGTAAGAAAATACAGCCACATATTTTTTGTCTCCGCAGAACTGAGTGATGGAAATGCAGCATTCACCGGGCCAGATAGAAATACTGCGCTGAAGATGCTGGATGAGGTTAAATCCATAGAAATAAAAAACGGAGAAATAGGAATGCTTGAGGCTGTTTCCAGAGAAATTTCCGGGATACATGAGATTATCATTTCCATGACTCCCGTTATGGAAATACTCCGTGAACTTATGGATCATGGCAAAATAATACTTGTTTCCACCACCGCTGACGATAAAAAACGTCTAAAATATTTTAATGAAATAAGTGAACTCGATATATTCAAATACGAATACAGATACGATGCCTGCATAATAGAGCAGGGATCAGAATTTAATTCTATTGCCAGTGGAAATATAGAAAATTTATTTTCCTATATAATTCAGAAAAAAACCGATTATATAGCCGGAATTTCATCCGTAAAACCTTATCTGAGAACTGCGTATTCCTATTATTCTATATGTTTACTTTACGGTTCACTTATGGAAATAAAAATGGAAACATTGCGCAGTGAGTACGGAAGACTATATGGGAAGAAGCCAGATAACTTAAAATTTAAGAATTATGTAGAATCGCTCTGTAATGTCAATATATTCCAGTATAAAGATGATAAAATAAAAGGTATCGAAAAAATTCTAAAAAAATTTGGAAAAAATTAAAAATTTACTGCACTGTCTGTGTGTATTCCTTTTCCCTGGATATCTCTTCCATTGATCTTCCCTTTGTTTCCGGAAGGGCAAGTACAGTTAATATCAGACCTAATATAGAGAAAACAGCGAGTACAGTCATCATTATGGAAAGTCCACTTACTATGATGAATGCATCCACAAAGGTACCTATGAACGCACCTGTTTTACCTCCTGCTGCTGATATTCCTGTTCCAAGTCCCCTAGCTGTTACAGGGAATACCTCTGGAGGATATACAAATGTTGTTACATTTGGCCCGAACATCATGAAGAAGTAACTCATCCCATACACTATCAGGAACTCTGTCACATATCCCTTGGTATCCAGAATCGGGAATGCTGCAAGAATTATAAAAGCTACGGCCAGCATTACGAATCCTGTTATCTGTATTGGTTTCCTTCCAATCTTATCCAGTGTGAATGTTGCAAGCCAGTATCCCGGAAGGGCCGCCACTATGAATATTAATGCTGCATATTCGGTTACTTTTATGAGTCCCGCGAGTCCAGTCTGGGTTATAAGCGTTGCAAATATCTTATCGGCCATGATTGAGTTTCCGTAGAATGCCCAGTCCATTAAAAACCACGATCCTGCTGTGCCTATTAGGGTTATCAGGAACGCTCTATCTTTAATAAGGGTGTACCACGGTGCATTTACCTCTTCCTTCTTTTTGTCCATCTTGACATCAATGCCTGTGTAAGATTTCAGATTTTTAGCAGCTTCATCAGCATGCCCTTTAGCTACTGTGTACCTTGGCGGCTCAGGCATTTTTCTTCTAAAGTATATTACAGCCGCGGCTGGTATTGCTCCAACGGCTAGAAGGATTTTCCATGTATCGCCGAGTGGTATCAATTTTGTGTTCAGCAGTAATGCCAGCGCGAGCACTGATGACACTACAAGGCCTATGCTCTGCATGGAGAATACCATGCCAACATATTTCCCTCTTGATTTTATATTGGAATATTCACTCATTATAACAGAAGATGTAGCATAATCTCCCCCTATTCCGAGCCCGAGCAGGAACCTCCACCCTATAAGTACAGATGGATTCTTGAATGACAGGAATGCGCTACCGAGTCCGCCTATCACAAGCAATACAAGTTCAAGACCATACACTGCCTTTCTTCCCAGGTAGTCAAGCAATCTTCCGAATATGAGCGCTCCCAGAACAGCTGCTATTAAAGACATTGATGCTATCAATGCCACATCTGTCTTGGTCAGGATCCACCCAACCATTGGTAGTATCGTAATTACCGTTCCAATAACAAATAAATCGTAAGCATCCGTAAAAAATCCCATTCCGGCTGTCAGGAAAGTCTTGAAATGGAATTTTCCTGCGGCGGCATTATCCAGTGCCTGATTTATTGTATCTATATTTCCACTATCTTTGTTATCCATATTTTCCAAATAAATATTAATAAAGAGTGAATAAATATTATCCATATAAATTATATATACATATATAGTACAATATAGCATTATATATTAAATGAATCTTTTGTCTCAATGTATTTATGAACCGTTTCTATTAGCATTGCAAGTACTATTATAATTCCACCAATAATTATGTATAGTGTGGGTATTTCTTTTAGAATCAGTATGGACGCAATTACGGCAAAAACCGGTTCGCCAACATAAACTACACCGGCAGCTGTTGGTTCTATATACATCAAAGCCCTTGTATTTATCAGTACTGCAAAGAAGCTTGCAAAAAGAGCAGTAAAAACTATTGTAAAAATAACTATAGGTTTTGACAATCCAGACGGTTCCCAGCTAAATGGAAGAAAGATGGTGGAAAGTACGCCGACTATCAGAAGCTGATAAAAGGTAAAAACCATGCTGTCAAGAAATTTTGTATATTTGAATACGTATGCCGTTTGAATAGCGTAAAATATGGCACAAATAAATGTTAAAAGGTCCCCGAAAGCATCTGCCGTACTAAATTTCAGGGAAGACATCAAAATAAGGCCAATGAAACCAACCGAAACAGCTATCACGTCTACTTTATTTAGTTTTATTTTAAGATAGAGTAGAGAAATTATAGGAAGCAGTACAACATACATTCCGGTAATGAGCCCTGACTGTGATGATGTGGTATATTCTAAACCAACTGTCTGGGCATAATATGCAATGAAAAGAATCGCGCCACCTGTTATTCCAAGAACCACATTCTTTTTTTCCATGAGCATTTTATTTTTTAAGATGATCGGAAGCATGAACGCAGCTGAAAGAAGAAATCTGAATGAAAGCAGCATTGTTGGAGTTATGTAATATAAGGATAATTTCATTATAGGAAACGTTGCACCCCATATGATCACTACAGAGATCAATAGCATAAAATAAAAAATTTTTCCCTTCATTCAAAGTTCAGTATTTCATTACTAATTAAGTTAATCCTGAGTTATATATAAATGTATTATACAGGTTTACATTAATATTTTTAACCGCCGAAAAGGAAATATTTCATCAGTCTGGGTTTTCTTATGAGAATTGAGAATACAACCCTCGCCGGGTAATCTATATCACCCAGGGAATTTATTCTTTTTATTATGCCTTCTGTATCTATTGTACTGTAAATCTTATTTAGCAATTCATCATTGGTGCTTATTCTCGCAAAGTATCTTTGAATAATAGAATCAATATAGAGTTCTCTTCCTATCTCGTGTTTCCAGAGTTTCTGGTATTCTATCAGTGATTTTTCTGAAAAATCCTCTCTTTCCAAGGCATGGCTAATTGCAGTATATCCATTCTTAGCGGATATTATCCCTGTGTATATGCCTCCTCCTGATAATGGTTTTACAATCCCCGCAGCATCTCCCAGAAGTATAGACCTGTTGGCATAGGTTTTCTTCAGGTAATTTATGGGTATCGGACCTGCATTGATGCCAAGTACCTGTGATCTTTCAAATTTACTGTTTATATTTTTGAAATATTTTATTGCAGTTACGTGATCAACTCCTACGCCTATTCTAGTTATCTCTCCAGACGGTACTGCCCATCCAAAAAAACCCTTGCTGTTTTCAGACCCTATAAAAACATTAACATCATCCTGGTCTTCCAGATGGAATGAAGAATCCACCTGGTATGTGGATATGAGTTTTTTTGGCCTTTCATAATCAAGTGCGTATCTTATTCTGCTGTTTGCACCATCTGCACCTACAACTATTTTTGCCTTTTCATATTTTATTTCACCGTTTTCGCGGTATTTTACCTCGGCGTAATCTTCGTTTACCTTGGCGTCAAGAACCCTCGCATTTATCCTGGTATCGGTTCCAGCACCGATAGCCATGGCAGATACATCTTTATCGAAATCATCTCTATACATTACTATGGTTTTCTCTCCCTTGGATATATGTATACTTTTTCCATTGGGGAAAAATACATTGGCGCCGTGAACTTCATTGATCTTTGATTTTGATTTTACGTACTGAAATACTCTTTCTGATACAAGACCGGTGCATTCCACTGGCTTCCCTATTTCCCTATGTTCCTCTAACTGAAGTACACTGTATCCATTTTTAGATAGTAAATAGGCGAGATAGGACCCAGAAGGGCCGGCCCCTGAAATAATTACATCGTACACTCTTATTGATATTAATTTAATATTTATAACCTTACAAAATGGTTTTGCAGTTATTCACCATTCCAGTTATAATTGTACCAATGGAATATTTTTATAGCATGATTAACTACAAATAATAATGAAAATAAGAGAATTTTTGACAAGGCATAACAGGCTGTTTATACCGCTTATAGCCATACTCTATGCGCTGCTGGTATTCTCTCTATCATTATATTACGTTTATTTACCTCTATTGATGTTTATAATCCTGATATTTACAATACCGATTGTAATGTTCTTGCTTATGCATTTCCTTGGAATGTACAAATTCAAGCCAAGACTGTTCGGAGGTATAGTAATACTGTTAGTTGTTCTCATCATAGTAGGGGGAATGTATTCTACATATTTCTATGACCTGAATGGAAAGGAAAGCAAGGATATTAACGGGACATCAATAAACGTTGATATTTCTCCATTTTCAGGTGTTGATAAGAATTATAATTTTACTATAATTACTGATTATAAAGGTTCTCTGAATAATTCTTACCTTTATATATATTCAGGAGGAACTTATTCACAGAACATCAGCTATAATAGGCTCAATCATACAGAAAAAAATGGTATAATCACAATGTACTACGATACAAAACTGCCATCCGGGCTTTATGATACAAATTACACAATCACCGGCAATATTACAGTTACCATGGCAGGTCCGGTGAATGTTAACAGGGTAACATTCTATGAATTCTATGTATTTGCACTAGCAGATAGATATATAGCTTCCATTGGGATACTATATGTAATAGGTTTAACAGTAGCTTATTTTCTAGGTAAGAAAGGCATTACCAGATATTAAATATATATTTTCAAATTTAATAGATATTTATATATAGTTATTAATTATCATATATACATGCAATCGGTAAGGAAGCTACAGCTTACGGGAGGGTCCACTTATATAGTATCATTACCATCAAAATGGGTAAAAAGCAATAATTTACAGCAGAGCAGCGAGGTAAAAATAGAGGAGTCAAGGAACAGACTTATACTGTACGGAAGTGGGGATGTTAAAACAGACGTTGAAAAGCATTTAATTCTAAATTCCAAAATGGATTCAAAAAGCATCCAGAGAGCATTGATTTCCCTGTACATATCGGGATACGATACACTTGCCATAACAAGTTCCTTTTATATCAGCGATGAAACCAGGGAAGCAATAAAAAAATTTTCAAAGCTTGTAATTGGTATAGAAATATTTGAGGAGGATTCCAAGAAAATAGTACTTCAGAATGTTCTTAACTCCAACTCATATCCTATATATAATTCAATAAAACGTATGTCCCTGAACGTTGAATCAATGATATATGATACAATAAAAGGAATAAATGATAATGACATAGATCTTCTTAGGAATGTAGTTGAACGTGATGATGAAATAGATCGGTTCCAGTGGTATATATACAGAGAAGTCAAGGGAAAAAGTTGTGAAGATCCGAATAGCATATACTATCTTATCATATCCAGGATTCTGGAAAGAATGGCAGATCATGCTGTAAATATATGTCAGATCTGGATGAATAGGGAAGATGTGGAAATCCCCTATGGAAAAGTTGTGGACAATCTTACCTTTTCTCTGGATTTATTCAAAAAATCAATGTCACTGTTTTACTCAAAAAAATACAGCGGGCTGAATGATATAATATCGTTCAAGAGAACTATTATGAATCAGAAAAAGGAATTGCTGGATATGGGGAAAAACTCAGATATCGCAACAATTTCCTTTTCATCTGAAGAGATTTCAAGAATAGCGCTTTACTCAACTGACATAGCTGAACTTGCAATGGATATGATTCTTTCAATCCAAAATGAAGTGATGCTATAGTTTTTTAAAATTCATTATCCTGCAATTTTTTTCAGTTCCAATAAATATTTTTGTGGCAATACTCCTGAATATGCCAACCTCCACAACTCCAGGTATCATCTTAATTCTGGGTTCCAGTTCCGGATCTGTATATTCGAATTTACAGTCAAGTATGTAATTACCATTATCACTCCTGAATTTTTTTCCATCCCTGAAAGTGCCATTGCATCCCAGTTTTTCAATATTTTTTTTCGTAATATCTTCCATGAAGGGAAGCACCTCTACCGGCAGTGGGAAGTTATGAAGTCTTGATGAAAATTTAGAGTGGTCGGCCATTATGTAAACGTTCCTGCTGTTATAGGCGACTATTTTTTCTCTTACCAGGGCACCTCCCCCGCCTTTGACAAGATTTCCCGCATCATCGAATTCATCAGCCCCGTCAAAATCTATTTCAATGCCATCTAAATTGTTAACTGTTTTTATTCCATAGGATCTGGCCAGTTCTTCTGTTCTAACTGAGGTAGGAACACCTGTTATGTCTGAAATTTTTCCAGATTTTACCATTTCCCCGAGACCAACCAGAAAATATTTCGTGGTAGAGCCTGTGCCTAGCCCGAGCTTCATGCCACTGTGCACGTATTTTAGAGCATCCGTTGCAGCAAGTTTTTTTTCATCTTCGTACATATTGTAGTATAGCAAGTTGGTTAATTAATATTTATCGCACTTCAAGAGAATACTATGTATTAAGCACTGGAAGATAGACTGTGCCAACTCTGTTAAAGTGCAGGGAATCCCAACGCAACATCTATTATTATACCTAGAGCAAGCACTACTGAAGCATATATGTTATAATAAAAGGCCTTGCCAAAATTGCCTTTATAGGCAAGCATGAATGCAGTCAGCATGATAACCCCGTGAAATGTTGTTGTGATATAAGATAAAATGTTCAATCGATAT
>JAKAAE010000027.1 GCA_021797225.1 Thermoplasmata archaeon
TTTACCAATCTCTTTAATTCTATAATATGTTACAGTTTTTTTTATGAATATAGATCTTTTATCAAATCTTTTTATCTCTTCCTGTATTTTACTATCTACCACATCTGATGGATTATCAATGTATAGAATATTTTTGAATGTTTCATACATATCTGGTTCATTAATTTCATTTTCAACCTGTTCCATCGGATTGTATACAACAACTATGTTTCCATTTCCCCTATTATTGTTTAAATAATATTCTGATACAAGCAAGGGGAGAAATTTTACTCTTTTCCATGGCCATGTGATCAGGAACTTGCCATGATCAATTGTCTTTATCCATTTTAAGTATTCGTTTTCAATAATATTGGGTTCTGCCTTCCATGTAAGTGGGAACCTTGATAAATATTCTTCTGAATCCCCGTTATTTATCATTTTTATTGTATTGGTAAAATTTGAATACTGGTTATTCGTAAAATCTATTGAACTGGTAAAAATTGATTTACATGATGAACATCTAAAAGAATCATCATTGCCTATACGCATAAGTGGTTTACCGCTCTTTTGCGGCTCATCACTGTTATGCGGTTCATGGCAATCTGGACAGGTTATAAATTTGTGGTAGTATATTCTTTCATCACCAGCCACGCCTTAATCACCGGTAATTAAATGTCTATCTAGAAACATATTCCGGTGTTCACATGAAGTTTCCGATATCAAAATACAGCTATAACATGCAGCACCGTTTTGGCCTGCTTGTTCTTTCCGTATCTCCAGACAGAGTGGATCATTTGAACATATATCAATACGTTCTTTTGCTTTTACCAGTATCTGTTGAAGTTTTTCCTGCGTTACCAGGCTGGAGAGACCACCCATACCAGTATCCTCACCCATAGTGGATGTATAAATTAGAATACCTCCGTTTTTCTGGTTCCTATCTATGTAAATTCTCTCTCTCATTGATGCTGATGAATATCCAGAGTAAAGTGATAACACATTTATTATTGCGTGGGCCAACGTGTGAAGCCACACATATAATGGATGTGTGACAGAAGCATCCCAGGGAATTGTATTTTTGCTCCCTCCATTCTCAAATGTTGAATTCCACTCATTATAGGCTTTCTTATTTTTTAATTCGGTGAATTCTCTATCAGAAAACGTTATAAAAATTCCTTCCCCTGTTCCCTCAAATCCCGGATACCAGTAATCGTCATCACTTGTACTTGCAGCGGAAGATACAAGTGGATCTTGTTCCTCATTTTCGTCATATTTATTCTTTTTATCAGTTGGTACCTTTCTGGTGTAACCAATCTGCACTGTAGTAGTTTTTATACGACTAACAGGATAAACATTAATTGCAGGAAACTCATCCACATTGTTAACCGTCACATGTTCACCCATCACAAAATTATCATTATTCCTCGGTCCATATAGTAAGGAATCAAATTCTTCATATACAAAATCCATGAAATTTGTTTTTCTAGTATCGTTAAATTTTTTTAATAAACATTTTAACTTTTCAAGTCCATATTCATTTATGTAATTTTTAAATTGATTATACTTTTCTTCAGACAGTCCATTAACATCAAAATATTCATGGAGTTTTTTCAGAAATTGATTAATATCATCACTATTTTCACCGGTTTGCACTACAAGGTTTACTGTTGCATAAATTGTTTTATTATTCAACAGGTTATTGATACCGGAATCATATTCCGGTATTTTAACCAGCATAATAGTCAATGGGAGATAGAGAGATGATGCTTGTCTCTGCATAACCCGCATTTGTCCACCACATCTGGATATGGTGGCGCTTTCGGGGTATCTTCCGGTGCAATAAAACCGTTCATTATAAACATTTTTCATGGTAACTTCGGATTGACATTGAGGACACTCAATAGTTATATCAGCAAGGGATACGCCACCGGCTTTCCAGTAGTAATAGTCAGGATTACAATTTTTACTCTGGCTATTCTTATGTACTATCCTTCCCCATTGAATATCATCAAGATGGCCTTTTTTACATGCCATAACGAACCTTACACTTGACGTTTCATTATTCTGACACTCAGGGCATTTTCTTGTCCGTTTAGTTTGATACAGGATAGGTCTGTGTTGTTTTTTACCTGGTGATTTTCCATAACATATTTTCCATTCCGGGAATTCCAGAGTAGAGTAATATATCTTCCATGATGAGCTACCTCCAACCTCTATATCTGATATGGGTGAAAATATATGCACATTATCCGGAACTTTTCCGTAAATGCCTGAAATAATATTATTGTTTCTATATTCATTAACAATACTCTGTATTCCAGTACATAATCTATTATTCTCTATCTCATATTTTTCGAGATTTTTCTGTGAAAATTGTTTCCCCATACCTCTATCTATTGATTTGATTAACCTTGGACCGTATATACTTTCAATAATAGCCCCGGGTCCATAGGTAAGGATAAGCTGTGACCTTCTAATTTCCTGTGTATTGATTTTCATTTTATAATACCTCAAAACTTATTGTTTCTTCAACCTCTCTTAAGGACTGCGGAGCGTTATAGTAAACTATATGCAAATCCGGATTATGTGTATGGGCTGGGTCTCCAAGAACGACATTTTTATGTGGTTTCCTGTACATCGTATATTCAACAAAAGATAATTCACCCTTTTCCTGCTGAATAAGTTTCGCAACATTTTTCCATATATCCCTAGTTGAATCCACATTTTGAGATATGTTTATTCCTGTAATGGATTTGCAACGTGTAACCACAATATTTCTAAATTTTTCAATATCATTCATAGCCTGTTCCTTTAGTATTTCAAAACCGCCGTCTTCTTTATACCAGTCAGCATGTGGATCATATATGTTCCTCAAAAAGGAAACCATTAAAGGTCCAAGAGCTCTGGTAAGTGCGCCTTCTGTAAAAGGTAATACAGATGGGGGTTCAACTTCTGTGTATGTTCTACTATGATACGTAGTGAACATTTCATAGTGACTCAGATCTCTCGGCTTACCTGAATGGAGAAATGTGACAACAAGACCTCCATGCGCCCTTCCTGTTCTTCCTGTAGCCTGTATATACTGTGAAGTTGTCTTTGGCTGGCCATTTACAATCATCAGTGATAGATGTGAAATATCTACGCCGGTTCCAAACATGGAGGTTGTAAAGATAGCATCCGGATTATTTTCAGGCAACCGCTCCATACCTTTTTCCAGGTCGTCAAGCATTGGGGGTATATCGGTAGAATTGATTCTACTGGATAATTCTATTGTATTATTAGGATCAAATGTACTATCACCATTTGATATGGTATTCAGGCGCTCCAATATATCTTCACGGTAGATTGACGTTCCACCACCAAGTTCGCGTATCGCATTGAAATAGCCAACAATTGTCTGATAATATTTTAAGTTTTTATCGTTGTAATTATCATTCCTTGACTTAAGAAGTTGTGCCCAGATTCTAATCAGTGGTGTTAGAGGGCCCATTCCTGGAGAATATATACCAATATAAATACGGCCCGGGTTCTCCTCATCCCAGATTAGACTATTTTCTATCCGCCTGCTGAAGAAATTACTGGATATATCCATGCCGTATGGAGGGAAAATTGATAGGTTTCGATTAAAGAGTTGCTTTATCTGATTGTCTGCATCCTTAATTGTTGCTGTAGATGCTATATATTTCGGTTTTGTACCATCTCCATTTACTTCGATGAGCCCTTCAATTGCAGATTCGTACAGACCGAACATACTGCCCAATGTGCCTGTCAAAAGGTGTAATTCATCCTGAACTATCAGCTCAGGCGGTGAGAAGGGCCTGTCAATTTTAATAGAACTGTTCATTATTGATTGGGTGGGATTACTAAGCAGATTCTCATTATAATAATATCCGTAATATTTATTGTAATATTTTATATTACCAAATATAGAAGACACTCTCGGTTCAAATGCCAGCCTTGCTATTTTATCAACTGTACTTACAATAATAGTAGGACATTTATGATATATTTGCTCGTCTACTGTATATGCAGGTACGGGTATTCTGGAATTCTCCTTGAATGCTTCGATTTCTGTTTTTTTCTTTGTATAATGATCCGGTAGTGGATTTTCATCGTTATTTTCTGGGGGAACACCTTCAATGTAGAATACATTATTATTAAGAGCACACGCAGGATTGGTGCAGTATATTTCAAAATCACGGTATCTGGATATTTCATTCCGGGAAGTTTTTCTTTTGACTTCTTTTGGCAATCCAAAATAACCTGGGCGGGATGCCCTGAAGGAAGTAATTTTCATACACGTATTTTTATTACTGATTTTATCCCATAACGAATCCACAGTTCGCGGTTTCACTTTTACAGTTGAAGATATCGTAATTTCTAATGTAAAATAATTGGAATTATGATTCGAATTTTTTATACTCCTACTGACGATATTAGTGGAATCATCTATTCTGGTATCGATATTTTGAATTATCCTATCCAGTTCTTCGGGATTTTTAGAGTAGTTAAACACAAAATAAATTGTGTTGTTACCCGGTGGTAAGCCAGCTGGTGGAATTGAAAGCCACGAGCCGCAAGCCGGGCATCTAATAACCTGAGCCGGGTCACCAGAATTTTTTCCTTCCCTGTCGGCTAGAGTCTTTATAGCGTCATCTAATGAATTAGGGGACATTGAATCACCAACCCATATCCCTGCGGAAAATCTGATCGAACCGTATATAAAGTCATTTTTCAGATCACACTTTTCCGGCCTCCATCCTGTTAAATTAGCACTTTTCATAATCCTAAGATACTCGGCAGCAGTCACCATTTTCATCGTTCTTGCAAATTGCTGTATAGTAAGGAGACGTAATGTATATCTGGTTATAATAGCTGTACCTCCTCCTGTTTTTCCGTTTCTTATGCCTTTAATTCTTCTCAAAGCCATATCAAAAGCCATTACAGACAGGTAAGCTTCGGTTTTTCCACCACCTGTTGGAATCCATAGAAGGTCCATAGTGTCCCTGTAACTGGATTTACTATCATTTACCGGATCAATATTAATAAGTAAAAATGCCAGTTGAAAAGGCCTCAATTTAAAATTATTATTTCCATTCCTCCATTTATACTGTAACCACAATACACGCATTGAAAAACAGAATGCCAGCCTTACAGCACTGTTGATTTTTAAAGTATTGATTCCATCTTCCACTCTATGTATAAAAATTTCCTGCCTGCTAATGAGATTTGATGTAAGGTCGATATCTATATTTTCTGCAATTTTTCTGTTTTCATCAATCCATTTTTTATAAGCAGTAACAAGCGGGTCGAAATATTTGTTTATCTGTTCTTCATCCCACATTTCAGAAAGTTCATAAGCAGATAAAACCGGTTCTTCTCCATATTTCAGATCCCAATCTAACTCAGGCGATGGGTCCGCATAAAGGGGTGTAAAATCTGTTCTGAAATCAGGAGTTTTAAACTCTTCATATATAGCCTTATTCTGGCTATAGAAATATAAACCATCAGGCCATATAAAGTTTTGAATACTCTCAGGATATTCAATATCTTTCCATATAGCTGAACACATAAATCCTCTCGCCCTAGCAGTTTTATTTCTATATAAAAAATTTAGAAGATCTTTAGTGTTATACTCCTCCGGTAGTGATACATTCCTGTTTTTATCTAACCTATTGATCCTCATCGATAACTGAAATATACTTGCCGTGGCTAATTTATTATTATTCGCATTCGGTTCAATATTAAGATTATTTATTACTATCGCGATAATACTATTTATGTTATTTCCAGAAGATATTTTACGTGTATAAAGGTCTATATGCCCGTCTTCACCACTATAGATATGGATAGATTTCCCTGTATCATTTACTTTTATTTCAGATACCAACCCATATGGTTTTCTTTTCCATATTTTATCTTGTTTACAATACCTCCCCCAGGTTATGCATATCTTGAATGATGCTTCTCCTTCAGGAACATTGAAAGAAATACCGGCTGATTTAATTCTTGATTTTGCATCCAGCTCCGGAGAAATTGATACTACCTTCTCATCATCTGAATCACTATCTTCTGCATCTTCGGTTCCATTATCAAGTGATTCTGAATCCGGTTCATTAGAATACTTATCATATGAAGATGGTATTAATATCCCGGTAATATATTCTTTAAGTACATCCCCTTTCATTTCTTCCTCAGATCCATCTCTTGGGCCGTAAACCTCTTTAATCATATCCTCTATTAATTTTTCTCTCATTTTATTTCATCTCATTATAGAAATTACATATGTTATTTAACCCGCATATGCTGCATTCCGGTATATGTGATGTACAAACTATTGCAGCAAAATCTAGCATGGAAAACATTAGTTTTCTTGTGTCACATGAGCCAATGATGCTGTTCATTATCATTTTAAATTGCTTGCCTCTTCTGGATGAATCTATAAGCTTGATGCCATACACTCTGCTTATTATTCTCACCGTGTTGGTATCCAGAAGTGGTGCTGGCGAATTATAAGCAGAGCACATTACAGCGGAGGCTGCATAGTCGCCTATTCCAGGTAGAGATGTAAGGCCTTCAATGTTGTCCGGAATATTGCCATTATATTTTTCAATAATCCGGGTAGCGAGTCTATAAAGCATATCTCCTCTATAAGACAAACCAAGAGATTTCAGGTCATTTTTTAATGACTGTGGGCCGGCATCCGCTATATCGTATATATCCGGATATTTCATTATGAAGCTGTCATAAATACGGTTTACCTGCGACGCTTTTGTCCTGTGAAGCATTGTCTCAGCAATTAAAATTTTATAAGGATCTCTGGTATGTCTCCATGGAAAATCTCTCATGTTTTTCTCCCCCCATGTGAGTATAACATTGCGGATCCTGCTCGAAATTTCACTTTCCTCCTTCTTATTTATCTCCATCATATTTCATCAAGCATTTTTTTTATTTTTAAAGCGATAGATTTCGCCATAATCGGGGGTACAGCATTTCCGATCTGTCTATACTGTGCACTAACAGGGCCTTCAAATTTAAAATTGTCCGGAAAAGATTGCAGTCTAGCCGCTTCCCGTACTGTAATGGAACGGGCCTGTTCTATATCCGGATGAATGTAATAATGCCCATCCTTCGAGAGATGCGCTGTTATTGTCTGGGAATAATTAAGATCTGATGCTACAACCTTGAATTTGTCTGAAAATGATCCTGTATTTTCATATGGCTGTAATTCTTCTGGAAGTTCTCCATATTTAATATGCCTGTGATTTGTATTCCATTCATTTATAACATATCTATATATTTCTCTGTCCCTTTCCATATGAGTTCTTGCAGTATGCTGTATCAAAATATCATTATTTTTTCTAATACCTGTCTTTTCCAGATAATCTGAAGCACCTGATTTATACTCCTGAAGATATTCTCCCTGCCCCGGTTCAAGTTCTGGTAGATCGCTTAAAAGTGCACCCACATTATAATTATGTTCAACAGGCTCGAATTTAGGATATTCAAGTTTATATTTCCCTTTCCACCCTATAATTATTTCTCTCTTTCTCTGCTGGAGAACCATAAAATCCCGGGCATTTAGAATTTTTTCTGTGACTTTATATCCCGCTTTATTTACCATACTCACAAAATTACGAAGAAACTCCCCATCCTTGGCAGATTTAATGCCCGGAACATTTTCAAAAACAAAAATATCAGGATTAAATTTTTTTAAGAAATAAACATATCTTTTAAAGAGATAGTTTCTTGGATCATCTTTCCAGTTTCTTCCTTCTATTTTAGAATCAAAACGCCTTATAACAGAATAGGTCTGGCAGGGTGGGCCACCTATCATAACATCTACTTTATTTATTTCATTTAATTTCATCCTATCTCTAATTTCATCTACTATTATTTCCTGATTTTCTTCAGTAATTTCCTTGTTTATAATTTCTGGAACGTTAAGGTCTTTTACGCTCTCAAATGGATTATTTACGGGTGTTTTATCTCTAACATAGTCATAATAAACGTCATCTTTATTACTGTCATGAAGTACATGGTATAAAGCTCTTGTTCTGAGAGTTTCTGAAGCATATTTATCCATCTCGACCTGTGAAATAAAATTAAAATCCTTTGCGTTATAAAAACCTTCTGAAAGCCCGCCGGCACCTGAAAAAATATCAATAACATTAATATTTTTCGTGTTTTACCACCTTAAAGTTGTTATACACCTGTAACACTCATATTATATCATGCCCTATGTGAATCATGCAGCATCAATCCCATACTATTACATGTATTATGTACATTATACATCTAACATTATAAAGGTTATTGCATAGAGCTATTGCGGACAATGCCTGTATATAATAATTTTCTATCTATTATGGGTATTGTAGAAATACTAGATTTACAATACAATGGCTCAGATAACAACTGAAAAATACAGAAAAAGATTTGAAAGGACAGTGATTTCCAGTGTCTACATGATCAGAGGAATAATATTCAATGCTCCTGCTATTCTTATTTGTATGCTTGGTGTATAACATAAATTATAAGAGTGGTTTCTATCGATTTCCTGTATTCGTCAGAAAGCAAAGGTAATTCGCTGGATACTTTATCTATTCTTTTGTCCATAAATTCATTATAAAATTACATATCATTTAATGAATGAGGACAGAAGAAAATAATATGACAAATGTACGGATGATGTTGAATATTAAATTCGATAAGTATATTAGTGTTAAACCGATTTTTTGAAACTATAGCAAGTTGTTAACAATATCAAATTTTTAGAGGTAAACGTATATACATAATTATTGGATTTGTATACTCATTTAATATAATCACAATTATGTGGAATGGAACCTTTCTCAATTAATTTATCTAATCTTTCTATTAGACGTCTAGCAGTTTGTAAGAAGGGGGCAATATTTTCATCAAAATATTTTAACTCTTCATTCTTTTCTCTTTTGACATCTTCTGCAATTTTTTTTAAGTGAGCTTTTATTCCTGCCTGTTCAATAATAGAATATAAGTTAGGCCCCCCCATCCCGATTAACATCCATTACAAAGTTGTAAGTAGCCAGCACACAAGTTTCTAAGCATCTTTCTTGAAGTTGTGGTAAATTTTCATTTCGGGCGCATATGGCAATCACATCAGTTTCCGGAATGTGTTTGCGTATGGCTTCGAATATTACTTTCATTATTTCATTTGATCTCACCCCCATATTGTTGATATTTCGATTCCATTCATCTAAGTTCTTATAGACTTCTGACCAGTGATTCTCTATATCACTATATAAAATTTTATTCACTCTCACGAGTACATATACTTCCCCATCCTTGTTTATCATTTCCTGGTAACCAAATATAGAGTAATATTCCCATGATTTATAATTCACATCGTAGTCTGCGTGTATGAAAGGTTCCTCTTTCCTACTAATCCCTATATAAGGATACACATCTAAGCAAGCCTTACTGATGGCTCCCTTTAACACTGTAAAATTTTCTTTATGTTTTAAAAGATGTTCAGCTCTACGTCTACTTTTATTTTGTAGATGGACAGAAATAACCGCTGTTAATATACCTGCAGAGCCAGCTATGATTCCCCCCCATTAATTCTGATATAATAGTCATACCCAATCCATTACTCTTCTACATTACTTAACCCTTTATCTGTGAATTCACACTCTGTGTCAATTACCTTCACTTTTTCAAAGACTTACTTAACAATACATTCTCTATCTCCTTCTCTCCAGGCATTTTCCTAAGTATTTCATTCTCTGCTTACATTTTTCTAATTCTGTACCTATCTTTGCTGATGGACCTTTTTGTCTACTAAATATTTCTTAGTATTTGAATAACCTCTCCTGTATCATTAATCCCTATAAATCTACAAAAATAAAAACTTTGGCTTAATTACCTAAACTACTACAAAAATACAAATATTTATATATAAAAATGGATGAAATTATAATAATATAATTTAGAAATGTAGTTTTTTCCACAGTAAAAATCTTAAATATATAATGCTATTAAAATAAATATGAACAAAAAAGTTATAAAACTTGTTATCGTAATAATAGTGGTATTTATGCTACTGCCCATGATAACTTCCATATCTCAAGCTTCCGGAATCGGTACGTCAAATATTATTCTAAATTCTACAACAGGTTCTACAGGAAGAGGGGGGTCTATATCAACAGGATACACTGTTAAACTTGTAAGCGGTAGTGCATGGGGAACAACAATAAGTGCCACAGGTTTGCCATCAGATATAAAAGTGGCATTTTCAAGTTCTGGGGGCGATCCAACATACACAGGTACAATGACCATAACGGTGAGTAAAGATACATCACCCGGAATATATAATATTTCAATAGCTGCATCTGGCGATGATCCGAGTCCTTCGGTTACATATAAATTGAACGTTACGAATTCCACAGTTACAACTCCCGTCGTTCCAGTGATATCTAATAATTTACCATTTGAAATAGGCGGGGGTGTAATTGCAATTTCTTTGATACTGGCTATTTTCCTTATATTTATCCAGATACCGGATAAGAATAGGTTGTATCTCCTGATTTCGGCATCAGTTATTGCTTTAATACCTGCCATATACCTTGCAGTGGATAATCCTTTGCTGAAAACATCGGCACCATTACACTATGGGCTTCTGATTCTTTTTATAATTCTATTAGTTGTCTCTCTTATAATGGCGTTTACTAATAAAATGAAGGATTATTCCATGTATTTATATAGAATTCTCGGTGGCGGTATGTTTATAATTATGATTGCTGACATAGTTTTTGGGCTTCCACTATCATCTTTGTATTCCATCACGCCATATATAGGCTGGAAATATCTATTCGGTTTCGGTACAACTTCCTATTCATCATTTTATTTATCGCTTGCATTCTCTCTTATAATGATAGCTTCTGCACTTCTATTTTCATTGTCAATAAGGAAACAAAAAATTGGAGTTAAAAAACCAACAGCAAATAAAAAATCATAAATAAATTTTAATTTTTTTTAATCCAAATATTTAGAAATCTCTTCATTGTGAGATTATTGAAGTTTATTTCAATAATTGTAGATATTAATGATATTTATTTTATTAGTGTAAATGCTATATGAGAAATAACCAATACAAGGAATCAATATGGATTTTTGCAGATGTATAGGGAGGTGGAGTTAAACAATACTTTTATTTTGTACTACCTTTTGAATCTCCACTGATTCTTTATTGCTAATAGGCATCTTCTTTCCAGAAGGGAAGTTCACGATGTCTGGTTAATGAATATTTAATCCCTGTATATATATGGTTGGAGTATGCTCTGTTTCCCAAAAATTTGGACAATTTTTTAGTGTAATGTTGATAGATGGCGCGTACCCTTTATTATTTAGAAAGTTACCGGGGGGAATATAATTCGATCGTATGATTGAGATAATGACAGCACTTTCAGCACACTATTGCTAAACCTGTACAAAATATCCAAATATTTATATATAGAAACAGATTAAATTATCATGGCAAAAGATGATTCAACCATTAACACGGATTTGTTAGCTAGGCTTGATAGAATACCATGGAATTCATGGCACTCTTTCGTCTTTGCTATACTGTTTGCCGGAGTAATACTGGAAGGTTTTTCTATTTCACTGGGTGGAGCTACGCTGGGAACAATTGAAAGTGAATTTAACTTAACCTCATTCCAGGCTATACTGCTTACTCCACTGTATCTCGTTGGTGCCTTAATCGGAGCTTTTACAATGGGTTCACTTTCAGATTACATAGGAAGAAAAAGGGTTTTCATAATCACAGTAATCATTGTTATTGTTGGCAGTTTGATTGTTGCGTTATCATTTAATTATGGCAGTCTTGTCTTTGGAAGGATTATCACTGCAATTGGAGCTGAGGGGGAAGTTGCAGTTGCGAACACAGGATTATCTGAATTTGTTCAGCCATCAAGAAGAGGCCTGGTTGTATCATCGGGCAACGCAACAGCTTTTGATATTGGGACATTCGCCGCATCACTTGTGGGCTTTTTTGCAATAATTTTGCTTCCAGCCGATATAGGATAGAGAGTTGCTTTTTCCTCAGCTATTATATTAGGTGTCATTGTTTTTGTTGCCAGGATAAAATTGCCTGAATCCATCAGGTATTTAATTAAAAATGGAAGACAGAAAGAAGCGGAAACGATTGTAACATCCATAGAAGCTGCGTATACAAAGAAGACAGGAAAAACACTTCCACCTGTTTCATCAGAGCAGCTTGAATTTTCTAGGCAGACCGTAGCCGAAAGGTATGCTTATGTTTTTAAAAAATATCCAAAAAGGATTTCACTTGCTGTAATACTTAACATTACCGAGGTATGGCCCTATTATGCAGCCTTTTCGGTTATACCTGTTATACTGATAAAGTTCTTCCATTTTACCTCTGCATCAAGCAGTTATTCGTTAATTTTCATTACACTTGCTGGTGTAGCCGGAATAATAACAATGTCCTTTGCACTTGATAGAATAGGCAGGAGAAAAACAATTACTACCTCCTACGGAATCGCAGCCCTCCTATTTCTTATTATAGGGATTATTTCCGCCCATGTATCCATTCTCCTTTTCATTATTTTACTTGTAGTTTTATACTTCTGGGTATATGCTGCAGCAGGTGTACTGTATCCCCAGCTTGCTGAAATGTTCCCGACAGAGGTTAGAAATACTGCCATAGGTATCGCAATCGGGATAGGAAGAATAGGCGGAATAATTGGCATTATTATACTTGCAGTTATATTGAGCCATGGTGTAATTGTAGTATTCGGAATCACCGCTGTTGTAATGGCAGTTGGTGCAATATCGGAGTTATTGATTGGGCCTGAAACTGGATTAAAATCACTGGAAATTACTTCCAGGGAAGAGGTTAAGTCAAGATAATTGTATATTAAAATAATTTTAAGGCAAAACTATTGATTGTTATTGACGCAGAAGAACGCAACATTCAACTAACCACAGAAGTGGGAATCTGCTATGAGGAAATTCGTTAAAAATACCGTGAAATACACGAAGCAGTATAATAAAAGAGGCAATTCTAAATCAGGATTCGCAGTCGATAACGGAATACCCTGAAGGAACGTGGTACAGACACGGACTGACAGGGTTGATAATCCTACGTTCTGCACTACCCTCATCATGCGATTTTTTAATATTGATGTATTCCGGAATGGTTTACCATACTCTATAATAAAGGAATATTTATAAACTATATCTACTATGACAGACATATAAGTGATATATGTTGGAAGATGAAATAATCATTATACAATTAAAGAAATCTGTGGCAGAAGTTCTCAGAGAAATGAAGAAATATCCAAGTGAGACTTATAGTGAAATCATTCTGGAGCTGGTAAAGAATTCCCGTGAGACCCATATACTTAATACAGTCGCCGAGAAAATTCAGGGATCAAAAATGAAAGAACTATGGGGAGAAGGAGATTACAGCGGTTGGGAAAATGCCTGAATCCGGAGACTCAATACTCACCAAGCAAATTGGAGCAGGAATATAACATATACCAAAATTCTATGGAACAATGGAAGGAGAACAATAGCTACAGTAAAAGATGGCCCGTGGAGATATGTTTTTCTGGATTGAAAAGAGTGAAGTCAGAGGTTATTAAAACTAAGAAAATAAAGTATATAATACCGGAATTGACTCTGAAGGTAAGCAATTACAATATTATGATGGGAGTGGCATATGCCTATTAATTATAAAACACACCAAATCTCCGGCAAGCCTTTATAAAGCATATGCTAAATATCTAGTTTCCACTTTTTGACGAAAAGAAATACTTATAAGCACTATCAAATTAAGGGTATTAGGAACTAGATAAAATAGAACCTTAATAGGATTGAAATTATTCAGCGAGTTTAAGGAGAAAGGTTTCTTATAGGATAAAATAGAACCTTAATAGGATTGAAACGTTAAGAAATCACTTAATTTTTGATATTTGTAATTTGATAAAATAGAACCTTAATAGGATTGAAATTTTGCAAATCGCTGGGAAGCAATAATGCCCAGATATCCCGTTGTAATAAAGGTAGAGACCAAGAAGTCCGTGTCGCTTAAAGACATTGATAATGATTCTTCTAGCATAGAATATATCCGTCTATTTGACTATTCATTTAAGTTTGAAATCCCTTCTATACTGAACTTTAAAACCAGAACTTTATTTTTTTCCAGTAACTATTTTACGTTATTTAATATTGAAGATTTACTAACACGCCTGAATCCTATAACTCCGATGGGCTGCCTTGTTTTATACGAATTTAATATAGTGTTTACTTCATTTTTTCTGGCGTATAATTCATCTTCATTCAATTCCCTTCCAAATATAAATTTTTTATAAGCATTGTTTGTTTTTTCTAATTGTTAAAACAGTACCTGGATTTAACGCGGTATTACGCCTGTTTTTTTAATGTGCTGCGTACTGTAATTTTAAAGATTTCTCTGCAATTGCTGTCTGGCCCCATTATTTTATTTTTATACCCCCTAGTTTCTCTTTATGATCAGTAAATTTCAGTTGAGACAAAAGTATTATACTTAACACTCAACTTAAATATAATTTTTCCATTATATAAAATTGTAAATACTTTCTTAACAGAAGCTAACAGATATTTAGTTGCTTAACCAGTATTCTTGCGATCTGGAATACTCCATTAAATTGTGAGACAAGGTTGTTGATATTTATACAATTATGGAGACAATCACTACTATTATTTTTAATAAGGCATTATATTACTAATATTGTATTTATATATAATTATTCCACTTGCTATTATAAATCTGATAATTGAAAGTATACAAAAATCAATATTTTGAACAAAATAAAAGAATATGGTTTGAGTTTGTCTTTACCCCTAAGCATGGATCATAGCTGAACATTGTTGAAATGCTGTTCAGCAAGCTTGCAAGAACCATCCTTCGTGAGATCAAGGTAAATACCATTGATGAACTGAAGGAAAGTATTGATAAGTACTTTGAAATAATTAACAGATGACCCTTAATATTCAGATGGAAGTATAAAATGGATGAGATGCAATAGCATATGAATTAAGGGAACAATCATCCAGTAATGCACCTATATTTTAATCAAAAAAACAATTGAAAACACGATATTTATGTTTCTATGTAAATCGATATTGGTTGTGTATGTTTCTATATTATAAATTTTAAAATATTTATGAAAATTATCCGGGATTACAATTAAAGTTACTGAAAGGTTCAAAGAATAGTTAAGATAAATCATCCTTAAAAAGATTTAAATTTGAAGTATATCTATGTTCTTATCCTTAATTTTGTTAAAGTCTGAATCCAGTGTTATAAATTTATTGTTATTCTTCAGAGCAATGCCTGCTATTAAAATATCATTTTCATTTATCAGGTCTCCAGAACTTCTCAATTTTCTAAATATTTCGGCAGATCTTGCTGCGGAGGTATTGTCTGGATATAATACAGTTATATTTTTTATAAATTCTTCAAGCACTTTATTTTTTTTATCTGAATATTTCAATAATTCAT
>JAKAAE010000181.1 GCA_021797225.1 Thermoplasmata archaeon
CAGGAATTTATTCCTGATCATCCCGGTAGAGTGAATATGTTTGTATGTGGTCCTACAGTATATGATGATTCTCACATAGGCCATGCCAGAACCAATATATTATTTGATGTTATTGCAAAATACCTCAGGGCAAGGGGCTATTCCGTATTTTATTTGCAGAATATTACAGATATAGATGACAAGATTATAAATCGGGCAAATGAAGAGGGTAAAAAATATACCGATATTTCTGACTATTATTTACAGAAATATCTTTCTGTCATGAAAGCCTTGAAGATAGATAGTATCAATTATTTTGCCAAGGCAAGCCTGTATGTGGAAGAAATCATAGATCAGATTAAGAGAATAATGAAAAATGGTTATGCCTATGAAACTTCCGATGGCGTATATTTCCGTGTCAAGAAATTCAGTGACTACGGCAGACTTTCAGGCCAGAACATGGATGAAATCAAAGCCAATGCCAGGGGAACAATCAACGAGGAAAAAGAAGCACCTGAAGATTTTGTTCTCTGGAAAAAGATGAAGCCCGGTGAACCCTACTGGGAATCACCCTGGGGAAAGGGAAGGCCCGGATGGCACATAGAAGACACTGCTATTACTGAGGCATATTTCGGAACGGAGTATGACATCCATGGTGGTGGAAGTGATCTCATATTTCCACATCATGAGGCGGAAATTGCCCAGATGAGGTCGATCAGTGGTAAGAAGTACCTGGCACGTTACTGGATCCATACAGGCATGGTAAATATCAACAGTGAAAAAATGTCTAAATCACTGAAAAATTTCATAAAAACCGTGGATGTTCTTAAGATATACAGACCGGAAGTTCTGAGATTTGCCATGGTAAATTCTAATTACAACACCATAATAGATTATTCTGAACAGTTGATGGAGGATTCTAAAAACTCTGTGGAAGGAATAAATATCCTTTACAGGAAACTTCAAGATATTACCGGTGCTTCCGGAAATTATGTGATAGACAGTAATCAGGTCATAGAGAATTTCAATAATACCATGGACAGGAACTTTGACACCAGGTCTTTAATAAGGGAGCTATTATCCTTTGTTTCTGAGACAAATAAGAATTTAAATCAAGTATCATCCAGGTCCGCAGCAGAAGCGATGAAGGTAATAGAATATTGTGATTCTTTCCTTTCAATCCTGTATAATTCCACAGGGAATATGGACTGGGCTATTGACCTTGCAGTAGATGTAAGAAACCATGCAAGAAAAAGTAAATATTACGAATTATCTGATTATATCAGAAAGGAACTTCAGAAGCATGGCGTATATGTTGAGGATAATGGAGACAGCACAACCTGGTTAAATAAGTGATTTCTCTCAATCTAGCCATATAAAATAAGTTTTTTTATTGCCGAAATCTCGAAGTCCTGATGTTTTATTTTTTCCTTCTAATAGATATAGTAGTCAGGGCATATACGGGTATTGCAAGGATACTAACTATGATAGCAGTGAAAATATTGGGTGCAATGTAGTACTGCCATAGTTCCAGCGGCTGTAGATTAACATTTGTTTGATTCAGTGATAATGTCAATTCTGCCGAGTTGTTGTATGCTGGAAATATTTCTGTGAATTGGTAGAGTACACCCGAGAACGTCATTGCCATTAATATATTGCCTCCTGAGGGTGTTTTTGCATAGGAAAAACATGATGGTACTTCGGTTTTGCTATATTCCATATCATTCAGTGCAACATCAGTAGTTGATACAATACCTTCCCGGGAAAACATTTTATAATTATAAGCCTGGTTTTTGCCTGTGACAGTGCCCGTAGTACCGTTCAGATATGTTATAGTAGCTCCATGGTTTAATTCTGTATGCGGGAAGAATAACGGCCCCAGATTTGAGTTATATTTAAAATATTGATTTGCCACATATCTTAAAGAGTGGTTCGCTTCGTCTATAAACGTTGATTTTAAGTTGAAATATATGGAGTTATAATATGCTATTTTGATCGTACCATAAAATCCCCCGACCGGACGTGCATTATTATCTGTTACACTGTCAAATGTTTTTGTATACTTTGAATCATTATATAAACGGGTATCAACAGTGGAAAATGAATAACAGCTGTAGAAACCTTGGCTCTGGGTGCCGGGCAGTAGAGGGCTTTTTTTAGCCTCTTCATAGATTGATGGAGAAAAGAGTATTGCAGCCAGCAAAATAATCACGACAATTATGAATAATAATTTAAATTTATTTTTTTTCATTATCACCACCAATAAATGTATTTCAGCTGTTTTCTTAAGCATTCTTTAATATTGAAAATTGAGGATAATTTACGTGAAACCGGCATATTTAACTCCCTTCTTTTGTAATATCACTTTTCTGTTAATTTCTGCCATCGTATATTTAAATGCATAGATATATAAACATTTTTTCCCATAATTGCCAGATATATATTCAAGCTTATTTATATTAATTGCTAAGATGATTTTAATTATATGGATATATCCTTCTTATAAAATAAATAACATGGAATTCAAAAACTTTAGGCGGGTCAATTATTATCTTCTATTTCAGTACCAGAAACTTAGACTCATAATAAAATAAGGTATAACTTTATCTTGTAATCTAATAACCATCGATTGGTACTGATTCCATATTTCATAAAAGATTAATATAAATTATTTATTCCTGTTTATGAATTACAGTAAAAATTCCTGCATTCTTGTCGTCGATATGATTAATGATTTCGTCACCGGAAAGTTCGGCAATTCAAATGCGGTGATGGCTGTTAAAAATGCTGTGACCACACTCAAAGACCTGAATGGAAGAATACCGGTAATCTTTGCAAGGGATGACCACATTAAAAATGACCCGGAATTTAAAGTGTGGGGCGAACATGCATTACATGGAACCCATGGTTCGCAGATTGTTGAGGAACTTCAGGCATATCCTGATTATATAATTACCAAGAGGCACTTCGATGCATTTTTCGATACTGACCTGGATTCGCTCCTCCGTGCCTTGAATATCCATAAGCTATACATATTCGGCATATCAACGGATATCTGCGTCGAGCATACATGTGCCGGCGCATTCTTCAGGTATTATGATGTGGAGGTTGTCCAGGACCTGTGTGCATGCATCGATAATTCAAGGCAGATATCTTCACTGAACAACATTAAAATAAATTATGGATATAATGCTATAAATTCAGATAAATTAAAACAAGAGGTTTTTGAAAATGAATAAATTTGTAATGGCAAACGATTCGGACATAATGAGTGGAATTGTCACTGATGTATATTTTGAGA
>JAKAAE010000182.1 GCA_021797225.1 Thermoplasmata archaeon
GTTTTTTTTAGGAAACTATAATAATTCATTTTTATTTTACAATTGATGAGAAAAACCAGAATTATTCTGTTGCTCTTGATTATGTTAACATTTATACTCATTGTTTCCCCCATATGCCAAAACAGTGTTGATGATGTACAGCATGGAGAACTGAGCAGCAGGGAGATTCTGGTTATAAACTTAACAGGACCAGTGGACCCTGGCACCTACAGCATGATGAAATCTGATCTTTCAGGGTTGAGCAATTCATCTGTGGCTGCAGTTATAATTAATATAAATTCAGATTCTGGCATGCTAAACAGTGCACTGACAATTGATAAATACATAAATTCTACCGAGAATTCCGGAATAAATGTTTATGCGTATATTGGTTCAGATGCATCCGCCACGCATGCCGCGGCATATATTGCAATGGATACGGATGATGTCTATATGGCTTCCGCCACGTTCATAGGTGCGGCAAAACCATATATTATAGGTGCTTCCGGGCCCATGGAAACAGCAGATATAAATGATATGAGTTCAGTAATGTACAATATTGCATCCTCACATGGCAGGAACGGTACATATGCAGGTGAAATGGTCAGTGGCAATATTAATTATAATTCAGCTATTGCAATTACGGATAACGTTGCCAACGGTCATTCATCATCATTATCCGGGCTCATTTCAAAGCTTAATCTCAGTTCCAGTAGCATTCATTATAAAAATGAAGGTTTATATGACGATCTTATTGGATTCTTTGGAAGCCCGTTTACTGCGGGACTGCTTATACTTGTTGGCATAATAGCTATTTTTTTCGATCTTTACCATGGCACAATAGTTCTTTCAGTTATAGGTGTTACAATGATTATTCTTGGTCTTATAGGTGCTGCACTCATTGACGCTTCAGTACTTGGGCTCATTTTACTCTTTATTGCCGGAGTGCTCATATTTATTGAATTCAAAACAAATCACGGAGTGGCCATGTTGCTTGGTTTAATAGCTGGAATTGCCGGCGTCTATTATCTCGGGTCTTCCTACGGAAATTCCAATCCGGGATATTCACCCAATCCCTATGGAGAAGGATTTGAACTGACGTCCATTGCAATTTTACTGATAGGAATCCTCATGATTATATATATAAGTAGAATATTAAAATCACAGGTACATGATCATTACACAGGTATTGAATCATTAATAGGCCACAATGCAGAGGTTAAAACGGATATGGGTAGTAATAGAAAGGGATTCGTAGCGGTAGAAGGTGTGCAGTGGAGAGCGCTTAACATAGGTGTTCCTGTTACAAAAAAAGATCGTGTTGTAATTATAGAACGCAGAGGACTTATGCTAATTGTCAAGAAAATATAAAATTACAAAGTAAAATATCTGGACTATCTTTATATCTATTCCGTAAATATAGCTATAATGTACATAATGGGATATGATGTAGGTGGAACCAAAATTTCAGCTGTTATAGGAAATGAAAATGGTGAAATCATAGGAAAAATTGTACGCAGGACTGTGAGAGAATATGGCAAATCTGGAATAACCGGCCAGTTAATTTCCATGGGGGAGGATCTTATGGAGAAGAAAAATATAGATAAAATTTCTAAAATAGGTATAATATTTGCAGGACCGGTAGATTCCGAAAATGGTACGATAATATCGTCACCGAATATAATTGGATTAAAAAATTATAACATTACCGGGGAATTAAAAAACCATTTTAATGTCCCTGTATATCTTCAGAATGATGCCATAGCTTCCACCATAGCTGAAAAACTTTATGGATCAGGAAAAAATTATTCAAATTTTGTTTATCTTACTATTAGCACTGGCATTGGTGGTGGAATTTTTATTGATAATAGATTATATAGAGGAGCACATGGAATGGCCGGAGAGTTCGGACATATGGTCATACTGCCAAATGGCCCTCTCTGTGGGTGTGGAAGAAGAGGATGCCTGGAGGCACTAGCTGGAGGAAGGGGAATAACAAGGAGGGTGGTGGAAAATATAAGCGCAATAAAAAACTCCACAATATTTTCAGATATGAATCCGGCAGATATAGATGCAAAGGAAATATTCGCTGCAAAGGCTTCAGGGGATATGTTTGCACAGTTAATAGTTGAGGAAACTATATATTACCTTGCTGTTGGTCTTGTAAATATAATAAATGCCCTGGACCCCGAGGCAATAATTATAGGTGGTGGGATTTCTAAAGAAGGCGATGGCCTATTCAAACCATTGAGACTTGCTGTGAATGAGGAAATGAAATCCATGAAACGCCCAATTAAGATATTAAAGGCGCTGGAAAACGGTGCAGATCTTGGGTGTATTGCCATAACCGAATATAAGGAAAATTAATTTATTTTTGAATCACTTTAATTGCCTTTTGAGATCAGGATATAATACGACTATCGTGTGATTTATAGAGATTGGTGCATAAAAGATTCCCAGACGGTATTATATGTCAATGCCTTGATTTTGATGACTAAAGCCAATCTCTATATTTTCTCTATGGTTCTGATCCTAAATCAAAAAATGTCAATCAGTCAGACTTCTACACGTTCTCCATTTGCCCATATTTAAACTATCGAATTCATCAAATTAAGCTGACTATTATATTAATTAATAAAAATTTTAAATATGATAAAATGCAAAGGATTAAATAATTTTATTGGCTAGTATTTATAAGGTGTTCTGGTGTCCATATATAATGCTGTGGTTTTAAGGTCGATAAAAAGGAATATATCAAGGGTAAAAAATAAAAAATTACCCACCATAGCGGGGCATAAGCTGCTGTATGAGTGCAATTTAAGATGCAAGATGTGCCCTTTCTGGAGAAGACCAGACAGTAAGCTATTATCCATGGATCAGGAAATCGCGATGATGAAAAAACTGGAGGAGGCGGGGGTATCATATCTGGGATTTGAAGGTGGTGAACCACTGTTAAGGAATGATACGCCCCATATACTGAGAGAAAGCCATAAAAGATTTCACACATCAATGGTAACAAATGGATGGAGACTGGAGAAAAAAATAAGGGATATTTCAAATTCGCTTGATTTTCTCTTTGTTTCTATTGATGGCAATAAGGAAGTACATGATTCTATGAGAGGTATGAGCGGATCATTCGAGCATGCGATCAGGGGAATCAACGCATCAAAGCATTCCGTTCCTGTGGCTATGAGCTCTACCATAACCAGGGAAAATATAGATACAGTACATGATATACTTGATATAGGAAACGATCTGGATG
>JAKAAE010000183.1 GCA_021797225.1 Thermoplasmata archaeon
GCTTTATGGTAAAAAAATAAATAGCATTATCTTAACTTTTATAGAAATAATATTCCTTGGAATTATAAATATACGAATTTTATTCTTATAAGTTGGGCAGTAGCAGAATCATAATAAGATTAAAGAATGAAAATATATTGGCGTTATATGGCAATTAGTACTATCAATCCATATACAGGAGAAAAATTAGGGGTATACGATGAGTATACAGATAGCAGGATTAACAGCGTCATTGTGGATTTGCATCACAATTATATGGACTGGAAACAAAATATCAATCTGCGGGTCGATTATTTTAAAAGCACACTTAAACCGAATCTATTGGAAAGCAAACATGAACTGGCGAAACTCATGTCTGCCGAAATGGGAAAGCCAATTTCTCAGAGCCTTGCAGAAATTGATAAATGCATAAATCTCGTTGATTATGCCGTACAGAATTACGTGCAGTTTCTTGATCCGGAGTTTGTTGACACTGAAGGTAAGAAAACATATGTAAGATTTGATCCACTGGGTACAATACTTCTTGTAATGCCATGGAACTTTCCGCTCTGGCAGGTGATGAGGGCTGCAGTGCCAGCCATGCTTGCAGGAAATACAATTATGCTCAAGCATGCCTCTATTGTCACCGGAACAAGCCTTATGATAGAAAAAATATTTGAAAGCCCCGCCTTTAAGTCCATAGTAGCTTCTGGACCTAGGGCATTATCACTGATTCCGAAGGTAGATGGCGTTTCTTTCACAGGATCTACGGCAGTAGGGAAATCCATTGCACAGGAAGCTGGAAAGTATTTAAAGAAAGCAGTACTGGAACTGGGAGGTTCAGATCCATTCATAGTGCTTAAAAGTGCAGATATCAATGAGGTTGCAGAAAAGGCCGTGCTGGCAAGAATGCAGAATAATGGGCAGAGCTGTATAGCTTCCAAGAGATTTCTTGTTCACGAAGAAATACTGGATGAGTTCCTGGAAAAAGTTTCAGATAAATTCTCATCAATAAAAATCGGAGACCCGCTGGATAATGAGACCTTTCTTGGCCCGCTCTCATCAAAAGAGCAAACATCACTGGTTTCAGGCCAGATCAAAAGATTATCCAGTATAGGAAGCGTAAAAGAATTCGGCAAAGCGGCTGGAGGTATAATTCCACCGACTCTGGCCGAGATTACCGGTAAATTTGATGAGGAGATATTCGGTCCAGTTGCCATCATTACAAAGTTTAATAAAAATGAAGATGCAGTTAGAATTGCAAATGATACCCCCTACGGTCTGGGTTCTTCAATATGGGGTTCTCCGGAGGAGGCCGAAGAAATGGCACCGAAAATCGAGGCGGGAATGGTATTTGTGAACAAGGTTGTCGGTTCAGATCCCAGGGTGCCATTCGGAGGAATCAAACAGAGTGGTTTAGGACGTGAACTGTCCAGATTTGGATTGAGAGAATTTACAAACATTAAAACCGTCTGGATAGATCATTAACTATAATGCCCGGAATCATGACAATCAATGATCAAACAATATAATAATTAATTCCAGACCTTTATTTTCATGGGGAAATTGAACCGGTACATTCCTGATTGAAACCGGTTATATTCCCGTATAAATTAAATTATTACTCTTCTTTATATTCGTCATAGCATTCGGAATCCATATATTTTTCAATAAAATCCTTTGCCTTCCCATTGAAATCTTCCTTCAGCAAATCCAGGTCTTCACAATCAAAATATTCGCTGTCTTTCAGTTCTTTCGAGGCATCTTCATAATTTGTATACACGCCCTTTGCAATAGATTTCAGGAGTGAAAATATTTGATTAAAACCTTTCCTATGATCAAAGTTAAGGAATTTATAAACAAGATCGCTATCCGAATTATCAACAAGTTCGCAGAATACAGATACTATACCTTCTTCATCGGCTAAATCGAGCAATACCATTATATATCCCATAGCCTTTTCATAATCTTTTTTATATAAATATGATCTGAAATATTCATAAGTTTTTTCAAAATCATCTGCTGATTTATACGAATCAAGGTATTTCAGTGCCTCATCACTCTTTTTCATATTATTCAACTGTACGGCACATATGAACTTCCCAGCTTCATTTTTATATACATTCAATATTTTTTCTGCATTTTTGAGTGCGTTTTCATAGTCTTCCAGGCCGTCGTATGCAAAATACAGCGATATAAGTATTTCCTCATCTTCCATGCCAAATCTTTTTATTTCTTCAACTGCGTCCTCATATTCACCATTTTCCATGAGAAAATCGAACCATAATTTATAAGTGAAAATATCCCCATTTTTAAGTATTTTCCTGTAAGTGTTGTATGCTTCATCTTTTCTACCCTCCGAAATCAAAATGTCTGCAAGCAAATCGTAAAAAAATGGGACATCCGGATTGAGCTCAATGTAACTATTATACATCTCCTCTCCGGTTTTCTGTAATCCCCACTCCTTTAAAAAATCATTCAATTTATGCATGTATTTTAATTCTCCAGTATTTGCTACCGCCTGTATGACGGTTTCTATATAATTCTCCGGTTCATCATCGAATTCAAAAATAGAAAGGAGAGTATCATATGCATCCTCATTTTCTTTATCATACTTAATAGCCAACTTTGCTTCAGATAGAGCTTTTTTCTCCTGGCCCACATCTAGGTATATCCTGGCAAGTTCTGAATGGGCATCTGAATCTGTTATGTCCAGCTTTAAACACGTTTCCAGAAGTTTCTCTGCCTCATTAAATCGTCGAAGTTTTTTCAGTGAAATTGCCTTTATATAATAGGCTGTACCGTTGTTATGGTCGATAGCTATGGATAGATCAGCATATTTTATACTATTCTGATAATCCTCTATTGAATAATAGCAGAGACTTTTATATGAATAAATTCCCTGATCATTTCTGTACATATTTTCCATCGTGTCCAGTACCTTTAAAGCCTCTTCATACTTCTCCATCTCCACAAGTACCTTAATTTTATGAAACAGGTAATCTCCATTTAGAGGTTTTATGCTGATTGCAATATTTATATATTCCAGTGATTTTTCATACTCTCCGGATTCAAAGCTCTGCATTGACAGATTATAGTACTCCTCATCACTTTTTTTTATTCCGAACATAAACGGTTATTTTTCAGATTTATAAATAACATTGCAATTTTAGTCTGGAATAGAATTACTTTTGATCCGGATCTTTTTATTCCAGTCAATTGTTGCTGTAACCTTAAGTTTAAATAACAGATCGGAA
>JAKAAE010000184.1 GCA_021797225.1 Thermoplasmata archaeon
TCCCGGACATCATTGCCGATTACCATCTAGGATTATACAGCACATTGAGTGCCTCCAGTGTTGGAATCAATATTTACTCAGTGGTTCTGATAGGACTTGCATGGGTGTTAATTCCGTCTCTCCTGGCGCTTTATTTTGCAAAGAAGCGTGATTAAATTTTTCTAAATTTATATTTTCTGCAACAACACTAACTTTTTATAAACATTTTAGCAATAAATAATTTTATATAAGTTATTTCAATCTGGAAATAAGGATATTTATGATAACTGACGCAGATGCTATTTTGGCTTTAGCCGCTTCTATTGCCATCGCCGGTGGATTGATAGGGACGGGTATGGCGCAGCAGGGTATTGGGGCCGCTGGTATGGGTATAATAGCTGAGAAACCTGAAAAGTTTGGACAGGTACTGTTCTTCTTTGTTATACCGGAAACGCTATGGATTATAGGTTTTGTTCTGGGAATTATATTACTGCTTCATGTAATATGAAAATGGATTTTTATGTCTCTTGAAAATATATTAAATGAAATTCAAAATACTACGGAAGTGGAATTGAAGCAGATAAAAGATGATTATGCTAAAAAAATGGAAGATGTAACAACATCATGCAATGAAAAACTGGGCAGGATGAAACAGGATTATGCCGTAAAATCAGAGAATGACATTAAAAATATTATAAGGCAATCGGAGGATACTATAAAACTCCAGGCAAAAAAAATTATTGATGATAGAAAAAAGGAAATCCTAAATGCTGCAATGCAGCGATTGAAGTCTTATGTTACATCACTGAACAAATCATCAAATTATCAGGAACTTTTAAAAACTATGCTAGCTGAAACTGAAAAGGAGATCGGAAAAAATTTTACAGTGTACTGCTCAGAATCGGACCTGGAAAAATTTAAGAATATAAAAGTTTCAGAATCGGTGCATTTTGAGATTGACAAAACCATCAGATCCGGAATCGTAGCTATCAGCAGTGATGGAAAGAAGGAAGCAGATATGAGATTGAGCAGCATATTTGATGCCATTTCCTATGATATAGAGACGTACCTGTATGAGAATATTAAATAGTGGTGATTCCTATAAACACTACATATTCAGGAAGCTATGGAAGATTGAAAATACATTTTAACGATTACCTTAGTGATAGCTTTATTAAATCTTTACTAGACCTTGATATTAAGGATATCAGATTGAAACTTTATGAAAAATCATACCGGGAAGATATAGATAAATCAACCGCCCTGAGCAATGATGATATAGAGATTCTCCTGACGGCAATAAACAGGCATGTGGTGAGAAACTCTAAACTTGCACTTTTTGCAGTTCCGCCACCCATGAAATCTTTTATGAAAACATATGTATCCAAGTGGGACATAGAAACGATAAAGGCTATTATAACATCAAAGGTCATCCATCATGAAATAAAATCAGGGGATGGTTTTATAATGAGTTTCAGGGATATTCCAATGGGTATATTCGCGGGAAATCTAAATAATGATGATTTCAGGGTACTTCTTGAAAAAAATGATGTGGATTCCATAGTTAATTATCTCCTGAATTTCGGCTACAATTATCTATTAAAGGAACTGGATGAGTATAAAAAGACAGGTGACACTTCAATGCTGCTATCCTCAATGGATTTCAGGTATTACAGTGATTTAAGCGAAAGAATATTATTTTACAATGGTGATGAGGGTCTGATCATTAAGTATATAAAAAGCTTAATAGATTTGAAAAATATATTAACACTGGTAAAAGCCCTTGAATTGAAGGTTGAATATGAAAAAATAGAGGGTAGCCTCATAGAGAATGGGAATTTTTCAAAACAGGCGCTCGCAGATATTTTCAGATCAGGAAATGTTGTGGAACTATTATCTGTGTTCAAATCTTTTAATATAAATGACTCAATTGACTATTATAAAGAAAACAGGAATTTGAGCCTCTTTGAAGTCGGCATGAGAAATGCGCTGTTCCAGCAGTATGTTCCTGTTATGCTGAGCGATTCTGCCTCACAATATATATTTGCATATATACTGTATGCCGAGAGGGAAAGGGATAATTTAAGAGCAATTATTATAGGCAAGTCCTATAATCTTGATAGCAATATAATAGAGAGGATGCTGATATAAATGGCCAATATTTGTATAATAGGAGAAAAAGAGCTCATTACGGGATTCAAACTTGTGGGAGTGAATGATACTTTTACAGCTGACCCTGTAAATGGAATTAAATTTCTCAGAGAATTATATAAATCAAAAAAGTACAATGTTATACTGGCCTCGCAATCGTTTCAGAAGAATTTAAAAATTGACGAAATAAATGAGTATGCCGGTTCAATGGATCCACTTGTAATATTTATTCCGATCCCGGGGATTAAAGAGGAAGAATCGGTGTATGATCTGGCAAAGAAAATTTTGGGAATTGATATTGGTGATTAAATGGAAAACAATGGCAAAATATACAGCATATCTGGTCCGGTAGTAATAGCAACAGATCTGGATGGCAAAATGTTCGATGTGGTTAGAGTCGGGAATGCCGGCCTGGTTGGAGAGGTAATCAAGATAGTAGAAAATAAATTTACAATTCAGGTATATGAAGATACAAGTGGGCTTAAACCAGGAGAACCTGTTGTATCCACAGGTAAGCCCCTCTCTGTTGAACTGGGTCCCGGGCTTTTAAAATCCATTTATGATGGAATACAGAGGCCACTTGATGTCATACAGTCGGAAACCGGTGACTTCATAGTCAGAGGCGCCAGTGCACCGCCGCTGGATGAGAAAAAAGAATGGGAATTCAACCCTGTTTTGAAACCCGGAGATGATGTTGAAGAAGGATATATACTGGGCACAGTCAATGAAACTGATATTATTGTGCATAAAATTATGGTTCCACACGGTATCAGGGGAACAATAAAAACTATAAATCCTGGAAAATTCAAGGTCTCGGATACAGTTTGCACAATTGAAATGGACGGTAAAACCGTCGAAGTAAAAATGAAACAGATATGGCCGGTAAGGGAAGCCAGAAAGGTTTTCCTTAAATTTCCACCGGAAATCCCCCTTATTACAGGCCAGAGGGTAATAGACTCATTTTTCCCTGTTGCAAAGGGAGGTACAGTGGCGGTACCGGGTCCATTCGGTTCTGGTAAATGTGTTTCCGGAGATACGCCATTGCTTTTAGCTGATGGCAGCATACAGACAATTGAAAAAGTCTAT
>JAKAAE010000185.1 GCA_021797225.1 Thermoplasmata archaeon
AGTTATATCGTTTGATTTTATAAGGAAGTACAATATAAAATTTGCCAGTCCAAATATAATTCCTGAAAGAAAAGGAACCATTATATGTTTACCAGTAGAGCCGTGGAGGTCAAATATCAAAGAAAATAGCATACCGGCGCACATGATAACTAGCAAATAGAAAATAGGGAAGTTTCCATTCGATGTTAGAATTAGAAACCCAGAACCTACTAACCATATTGAATATGTCAAGGAAGATGTAAATGATAGTAAATATCCTTTCGTTTCATTATTTTTTACCAGTTCTATCACCCTGGCTGGTTTTAATCGGTATAAGATATAGCACTATTAAAACTAACGCGGAAATAATTGAAATAATTTCAATATAATCCGACAAATAGGTGCGCTGTAAGGAATCAGCAAAAGCTATTAGAGAACTGCTAATTATAAGAATAGCAACCAGAAAGTTCAATATATTTGACTTACGGGCCTGGCCCAGGTCAAAGAAGGTACTTGTTTCCCTGTACAATTGGCTCCGCAACTGAGTAGCCCTGTCTTTTAGTTCTGAGATTCCCATTTGATGCTGATTATTCTGAAGTACACTTTTCAAAGGAGAAAAGCGCTCTACATCTATAAGATTGATCTCTACCATCTTTCTCTCAATCCTATCTTCATCAGCTATCAGTTTTTTTTGCTCATTACGTACATTGGTTGATATGCCTTTGTCGGTGTATCTTTCAACAATTTCCATTAAAATAGTAAATTGGTTTCTCAGCAGCTCTATCTCCGTTACATATTCTGCCTCCATACTATAAAGCACTATTTCATCAGTTCTGTAAGTTCCTCCGGCGTCCTTCCATTTTAATGCCAGCTCTGGAACTGTATATCCAGTGATCTCTTCAATAGTGTTAAATATTACTTCCTCACTTCGTGATGCTACAAATGCTGAATCCAGTTCGTAATATGCCATTATAGAATCGACAATACTGATATCCTCCCTTTCTATGGATGTTCCCACCTTTCTTTCTATTTCCTGTTTTGACACAGAATCATAACTCGGGTCTCCATTGAGGATTCCATATAATGTTTGTGTGTCCAGATTACCATTATAGGAAGTGGAGATAATTAAAGGATAAATCTGAAGTGATGTTACGTAATCTTTTGTTATAATGTTTTCATCATTCACTAAGTGAAATATACACCCAAATTTTTCTTTTGCCATGGATTCAAGGGAATTTCCATTAATATTCATCTCACTTCTCTCAACCATTTCCATCATTAACTCCGGAAAGACTGAACCTTCAAACCTTAGAATTATTTCAAGCCCCAGGACGCCCATTGAATCATAGGAAAATAGAGTGGACATATAAGTTGAATATTTCCTACCGGGAACTGCTTCAAATTCAACTGTTGCATTTTCATTCTCCCAGCATGGATATGTGAGTCTAACTATAGATCTTCTGGTTAAGTATGAACCCGAAAAATTTAATTTATTCTGGATGTACCTTGCGAATATAAGTGGTTTGGTCTTTTTCTCTATTTCTTTATCTGGCTGAATTGACGATCCATATTTTATGGCAATCAACTCTTTCTCTTTTGAATCCATGTCAGGAAAAAGGCATTCCTCAAATTTACTGAGATTTTTGGTAAACATACCCATGTCTAATGTTATTATATAATGAACGCTCACACCTTTAAATAATGCAGGACCTACTTTTCTTAAAGTTATATATGGATATGAAGATACCTGATCCCTAATTTTAATAAACTCTTCTAATTCTTCAGGATTATTGTTACCAGTCGCATATATAAAATGATCCTTCAAAAGAGATAAAAAAATTCTTACATCAATGTACGAGCGTCCATCCAGATTTTTAATTAGTAACAAATCATTTTGCGCATGTAATTTCGCATCTAAATTAGAAGGTTTGCTGTAATTAATACATACAAGCTTATAGCTACAATGATCCCAAAAGGGTAAAGAATTATTGCTACTTTCTGTTTTCTGTGGGTCTTCGACCTCTACCATAAGGCCATTTAACAAATTAGTCGAATTAATGGCATCATTTTTGGCCAGTATCTCGAATTCTGTCAACAGTATTCTTGAAATGCTTTTTCCTCTTGTCCCTTCATCAACACCTATGGATTCTATAATTCCAAACGAAGAACTATGGTAATAATATCCAATAATAAAGCCAACTATATCCGTTTCCTTTGCTATTATGATATGATAATTATCATGACCATAGAATCCAGTAGTTTTATAAAGCAAATATTTTTTGATTTTCTCTATATTATCCTTGCCAGAAAGATGGAAAATATTTCTGTAAATCTCAAAGAAAGACTCAAGTTCGTGGGAATCATAATTTAGTTCGACAATTTGTATCTTTGATTCTTGAGAGTTTATCAATCAATTTACTGTATATAAATATTCCTTCCTGCTATCTTAAAAGTATAACTAAAGAGCACAATTGAAATTTATTGCTATAATTCATAAATATAATTTTTGATATTAATATTTGAAAATTTAATGACAAAATTTATATAATGTTATATAAATAACTACTAAATGGATTCGATAGCGTTCATCAGGCAGTTATACTTTTTGTTGCTTGACTAAACGTTATCTTCATTAAAAATTTTTGGAGGTAATAAGATGTATTTTTATGATAGTAGAGGCTATGGCGATTTTTTCAATATGGGAGAATATAGCAGGAAGGGATATGAGCCGGTAAGAAAGAAAATCAGCATATTTGACACAACACTCAGGGATGGAGAACAGACACCAGGAGTTTCATTCTCAATGAGGGAAAAGTATGAGATTGCAATGAAATTAAATGATGCTGGAGTAAACATAATTGAGGCAGGATTCCCTGCAGTTTCACCGGATGAACTAAAAACTGTGAAACGCATTAATCAGGAATTAGAAAATTCATGCTCACTGGCAAGATGCAATAGAAATGATATAGATAAGGTCATAGAATCAAATTCCAGTATAATACACCTGTTCATAGCAACATCAGACATACATATGCAGTATAAGCTGAAAATGTCAGGCAATCAGGTTTTTGACAGGATAACTGATTCCGTTGAATATGCCAGATCACACGGGCTCAGGGTAATATTTTCACCAGAGGATGCCACAAGAAGCAATATGGATTTTATGGAAAAAATAATAGGAGCAATAGATGTTGATACTGTAAATTTTCCTGATACCATAGGCATAATGA
>JAKAAE010000186.1 GCA_021797225.1 Thermoplasmata archaeon
TCAGGTGTAATAACCAGATAATATTTTAATGTGGTTGCAGCACTTGAATGGCCAAGCCTCCTGGCTATAATCTTTGCATCTACCCCGTGCTGCAATAAATATATGGCCAATCCGTGCCTGAACATATGCGGATGCAATTTTAATCCGATTTTACTGCCATATCTACTTACAATCTCCCATGCCCTCTGCCTGGTTATAGGATCTTTATTTTGATTGTCCATTTTAAAGAAAATCGAACCTGAATTAATGTTCAGCATCCTTAGAAAATTGGAGACCTCAAGCAACAATGAATCCGATACCGGTATCCTGTTAATATACCCATGCCTCTTCTTTACTGTTAAAACAATTTCCTTTTTTGAAAAATCAATATCCTTTGCTTGAATGCCGATAATATCTGATACCCTGCCTCCGAGCTCCCACATCATCATTACCAGAAGTTTATCCCTTGCCTTTAAGAAAGGCACTAGTTTTTTATTTAAATAATGGCGGTATTCCTCGTTGTCTATTGTATTCAGCAAGGACTGGTAATCATTATAGCTTATATGCGGTGGAAGGTCATATTCATCCTTTACCCTCATAACCTCCTGGAATTTTTTAAAATTTTTATTTTCTATTTCAGACATTTCTTTACACCTGTGTATAATGTTAGTCATTTTTAAATATAAATTTATTCCTTCATGCTGAATTAAAATTCAATTCAAAAATGGGGTATTTAAAACTACATTGCAATCCAGTCCGTTTTGTAAAGGGATAAGTACTATTTTTATCTAACAAAAATAATATTTTTTTGTGTTTTATCTAACTATGCATTTAAAATTTTTAAGTTGTCTAAATACCAAATTTGGGTACATTTACATGTCAGTTATACTATCGATAATATTATTAATACGTTTTCTAAAGACTTCTATAGTTTCTTTTTGTATTTTTCCTATTTTATCTTTAGGCATATTAGGGACAATAATTTCGATATCTTCTACAAATTTTTGTATATATCCGAATGCATAACCATATGCTAACCCTTCCTTATCACTAGGATTTTTATTATCTTCTTTAAATGATTTATAAAGGAGCTTTATAGTTTTCTCTAACTTATCCATGGAACGTTCAATCTCACCTCTGGTAAGGAGTAATAATATATTATCATCTGTTGCCATATATGCTTTAATTCAGGTTTATATATAAACATTATTCAATTCCTTTAACTATACTTCCATTAACTATATATTTGCATTACAATATTAACTATTTCCTTTATTACTTACTATATACCAGTAAAAAATAGAGATCCACACCGTAGATGTAGTCAATACTATAATTAATATAAAAATTATCAGTGCCGCCATGCCATAATTATATTCATTGTAAAAAATAAGCAAAATAAGGATAGAAAATAATATTCCTGTCAGGCCGTAGAATAATATTGATTTCAGTCTTTTATCATTCATTAAACCACATAATAAAATAATGTTAAAGATTTTCCTTTAATTCTTTTTAGAGATCTCATCCATAATCATCTTCTTCATATCACTTACCTGGTACTGTTCTGCTATCCTTGGCGCTATCAATGCATTTGTTGATATTTCACGGTTTCCTGAAGTTAATTTTGCCGGGAAATCAGATTTATACTGGAAGGTAATTGAACTGTTCTTTATTCCCAGTGATTTATCCATTTTTCCAACTGCTCTTATTGCCTCCGCCAGGAAATCTCCAGATATTACATCCTGCACATCTGTATGTGTAGTTGTTACGTTCCATAATTTCAGTGGCTTTCCTACCATATTTGTTTCATCGTCATGGTTTGTTCCCGAACTAAAGACTCCAACATAGGTTTCCTGCGAATGTTCAGGAGTGGTGAAATAGACTATAGGCTCAGATCCCTTGCTGGCCTTCTTTGCCTCTGAAATCATTCTTAACAGCTCTTTCTTATTATCACCCTCTATTGACATACATCCGCTTTCAGCATCCGGGTATGATACTGCCGGAACCTTGAAAATATGGCCCTCATCACCGGGGGCACTTCCCTCCATTTGTTCATAGAGCATTACCGTATGGGATGCATTTGTCAGGGTTGTATAGACTTCCCCATTGCTGGAATACATTTCTGGTTTCCGATCAGACCATTCCTTTCCCCTGGGAGCTGCATTGGATAAATTTTCCCTCATCTTCTGTACATCCAGTACAGTTGCAGGCCCTGGATTGGCGAATTTAACCGCACTGGAGAACTGTTCAACATCATCCTTGAGATCTCCTTCAAGCATATCAGGATGAGTATCCGCCCATCCCTGGGCATCACTCCTGGACATGCCGAATTCCTTTTCTATCTCTTCATAGGATGAGAATTTCTTATTCGGCAGCGTTTCTGCCTGATTAGACGGAAGTACAGATTCATAGGCAGCATAAAGATCTAAACGCCTATTTGTCTTAATTAGCCTTGCCTTATAGCCGTTTTTCCTCATGGCCTGCACTTCTTCGGCAGCCAGCTCCCTGGATATCCCATAAGGCTTCCTGGTATTCTTTGTCCTGTAATGCGTTACATTTCCATTCTTATCCTTCTTTGATTTCCATCCATTATCCATATTATTCACCTCCTTATTTTATAAGCCTGGCGGATATCTCATTGATAAGCCACCTGGCGTTGTTCATGACCCTGTCAATATTCTCCTTCCCCAGTGATTTTCCCTGGGCCTTTGCGTTGTCCAGCCACCCCTTGATATATGCAGATGAATCATCCCTGAAGTTGAATCCGAAGTGGGATCCAACAAGGTAAGTGCTCAGTTCCGCCTCAGATTCTGCTATCCCCCTGGGAATATCCTTCCTGTAGAGATGCTCCAGCCTGGCATGGGACATTTCATGAATCAGGGTATGAAGAGAATTGATATCCTCTCCTGGTATTTTCATCACAACAATCTTCTGGCCCTCCCCTGAATGTGCTGTATATCCACGGGCTCCATTGAGGATGTTTCCCTCCTCCACTGTATAATGCTCCCTTGCAATCTTCTTAAGTGTATTGTACAGGGTTGTGGCCTTGACATCCTCCTCAACAGGCTTCATTTTACCTGGAATCCCATGGGTATCTGATATATCGTACACTTTCCCAGTTCCAAACACATAGGCCGTTCCAGTCCTTTCAAGGTTGAACTTCTCTTTGACGAGCTGCTCTATTGTTTCATCGTCCAGGCCCTCCTTTCTTTTCT
>JAKAAE010000187.1 GCA_021797225.1 Thermoplasmata archaeon
AGACAAGGATGTTCCTTTATTCATATGCACTGGGGATAATTCTCGGTCTGTCACTTGCAGGCCCTCCTGGTTCAGTGAATTCAATCATAGCCAATGAATCATTGAAATCAAGGCTCCATGGAATGGGAGTTGGATTCGGTGCCATGACAGCCGATTTAACATTCTTTTTCATCGTCTATATAACAAATGGCATCATAAGCCCTGCCGTATTCAAAATAATTTATATTGTAGGCGGAGTTTTCATGATCTATCTAGGCTTTGCTGTAATTAGATCAAGGATGCCTTCAAAGACAAGGAAAGGAAATTATTTTATCGGACTAACTATGGGGCTTACAAATCCATTCCAGATAATATGGTGGTTCACAGCTGGATTCTTTCTCCTAAAGGAACTTAGCATATTCTCAGTTACCGGTTTATTTTCCGGGATAGTTATATGGATATTTCTATTTCCATATGTAATATGGCATTTCGGAACAGGCTATGAAAAATATATTAAAATTGCTTCTGCCGCAATCATATTCGGATTTGCCATATACATACTCTATGCTGGAACTCTGCTGATCATAAAATAATCATTCCCTGATAACCCTTTTTCCAAGTATCTTATATTTTCCAGTGATGATCAAATTGATGGAATTTACCAGTGATTTGTGCTCTTCCACATGTATCTTTTCCTCCAGGCTTTCAGGCGTATCATCGTCTGTTACTTCAACAACTCTCTGGTCTATTATAGGCCCGTTGTCAACATCATTTGTGGCAAAATGCACTGTGCATCCAGAATATCTTGCCCCGGATTTTATTACTGCCTCGTGTACTTTAGATCCGTAATATCCCTTGCCGCCGAAGGCAGGAAGAAGTGATGGATGTAGGTTTATCATTTTGAATGGATATTTGTCAATTATATAATCAGGAAGAATCCTCATGTATCCATCAAGCAGGATAAGATCCGGAGTTTCTGCCTCCAGAACGGTCGAGATAATTTTATTGTAATCACTGTTTTTTGTATCTACCAGAATAGATTCTATGCCATTTTCCCTGGCACGTTCAAGAACGTATGCCCTTTTGTTGTTGCATATCAGTTTAGAAATTTTTGCATTGCCTATGACACCATTATCTATTGCATCCACGACTGCCTGAAAATTTGAACCATTGCCTGATGCGAGTACTACAATACTGAACATAGCATGCTATTGCCTTTTAGTTAAAAATTATTTGCTGGTTTTAAATGTAAAAATTCAAGATACTACACTAGTAAACCATTTATTAATATTATTACCGAAATATATATATAGTCATGTATTAATATCATTATGAATAGAAGGAAAAAGTTAATAATAGTGGTGATAGTAGCAGTGTTTATAATGATGGTTATTGCTCCCTCAATGGTGCAACAGCAACAAACTAATGTGAGAAACGACTCAGTAGGTGGAGGTTGTGGACATTGTGGTGGCACAGTAGATTGGAAGGATATTTTCGGGACTGTCGTATTGAAGCATACATTTTCGGTCAATTGGGAATTCTGCTGGACTAATGGAAGTCTAATAAAAGAGTATACACCCTTAAATGCGGCCCACGCTATAGTTCCAATTGTCTCATGGGTCCATGTATGTCAGCCAGGATGGATACATTGTTCTTCAGCTAAATACCAAGCATATGGAGATGTTGAATATCACATCGGCCTTTGGGAATTATCTTTTACCCAAACCACATATAGTGCAGTAACTGTTGACCCTAACTCATATGGCTCTGGTCACTTTTCTTACGGCAGTGGGGAACATCAGTAATGTGATTTGTAATGGTCTCGAAAAAGAAGAAAATATTTACAATATTTATAGTAATTTTATTCTTGGGGATTTCTTTCTCCGGGATGTTTGCATGGCATAATAATTCACTTGCCTTCAAGTATAATAATAAAATAATCCTCTATCAAGCAGGAACCTTTGAAAACTATACGATTTATGGCAAATCTGAACATACTACAGGATATCTGAATGTAAGTAGCACAGAAACATATGTTAAAATTAATATGTATCTGAAATATCATAATAGTAGTTCGTATCCACATATTGTAACCGATAGAATACTGAACAAAACTAAAAACGGAATTTATTATAAAGGAAAGAAAGTTATATTACCATTCTTTCAGAGTACGGGGAATACCATGTTAGAGTATGGCAATAGTATGCTTAATTATTCTAATAAAAATATATCTAGAAGTATGATTACTTGTCCAGGTTTGTACAAATATCATATTGGAGTTTATATCAGTGCAAGTGAATCTGACGCTGCAGGCTTCAGCTCCATTATATTTGCAGTGTACGATTTGCATTCCCATCTTTTAAATGATATGTCGGACTTGGGAAATCCAACATTTGCAGCTATCACAAGAGCGTATTATGACAATAATACAAGTTACCCTATAATAATGGGATTATTTTTACACAAAACTAATACTATAGTATTTCCAGTGGATTGGATATATGTAATGCTAGTATATCTAATAGTAGCATTTGCTTTAGCTCTCATTATCATTATACCGGTTGTAGCCATATTAGGTATAACTGCATACAGGAGGCACAGGCGTAAGAAGGTGGAACATCGTGAAAAATAATAATGTGATAACCTGCGTAAATTTATCTAAAAACTATGGTAAAAACACTATCTTTGATAATTTGAGCATAAATATACCAGAAGGTATTACAGGGCTGGTAGCACCAAATGGTTATGGAAAAACAACGTTTATAGAGATGTGCTGCGGATTGAGAAACCCATCATCTGGAGAGATCAAAGTACTGCACAAAAACACAAACAACGCAAAAAGACACATAGGTCTAATAAGCGATAAACCTGTATTTCCTCCAAATATAACCGTTGAGGATTATATAAAAATAATCTCTGAACTTTATAATGTGGATATAGACGAAAATCTCCTAGAATTATCAGGCATTAAAAAGGTATACAAATACAGAATAAAGGAACTTTCAGCCGGCTATTTGAAGAGATTTGCCTTTGTTATATCCATGCTACATAAACCTGAACTCGTGTTTGCCGATGAACCATTTTCAAACGTTGACATAAATGCCATAAAGTCCATGCAAACCATGATTCAAAATTATAATAAGAATGGCACATCCTTTATAATAGCATCCC
>JAKAAE010000028.1 GCA_021797225.1 Thermoplasmata archaeon
AAATTTACAGCAAGATAATTACACTATCAATTTTCAGGTAATTCATAGACCTTTTTGCTCCCATTTAAATAATGATATATACCCTTGTTTGAAATTATAATAAATTCATCTTCGTTTCTTTTCTTCATTATATTGTTTATGGATAGTAATCCTCTGCCTCTCTCAGCTTGATCAATATTACCACAATTTTTTGTTGACTCTCCTAATATTGCCTTTTCTATGGCCTCGCAATCATTTTTGAATGGAAGCGAATGATCTTTAAAATTACCCGGTATTCCTATCCCATTATCATAGACAGATATTTCAAGCCCTAATCTTTTATAATATTGTACCACAATGTAATTTTCCGTTGATTTTGAATGATCTTTGATATTAGTATATAATTCACCTATTATGTATCCAATCACATTTTTATTTCTTATGTCAAATTTTGAGTTTAAAATGGTAAATGTCCGATCCAATAGATCGTCATAATTATTTTCATTTAAAGTTATTACCGGCATAAAATTTTCGTTTTCTTCCAAGCTATTATAATGGGCTGTAATAAAGTCTATATAACTTTTTACGGGACTGTTTGAATCTTGTATCGTTAAAGGTATATTATCTCTTAAATATGGGAAAACCAATAATAAAAGTTCTGTGTCTATAAAACTAAATTTTGACAAGTCGACAGTATCTGTTTTTTCCAGATTTTCTCTGATAATCAGAAATTCTTTGTACCAATCTAAAAGACTTTTCATTGTGTGATATAAATGTTTTAAATATTAATTTTTGTTTAGGTTATAAAACGTTATTTAACGGGATTCTTTTAACTCCAACTATGTTATTAAAATCAGAATCGTTGGTAACAATTTCGCCAATATCATTTTCTATACAGCAGGCTACGTGTATTGAATCTCGTGGGTCTAATCTATATTTTTTCATTAAATCGATAGCGGTTCTCAATTCTTTTTCTCCCACATTCAATATTTTGAGTTTAGGGAATGTAAGGAATTTTTTGCCCTCAATGATTGCAGTTTCTCTGTCTTCAAACCTTTTGATCGCCCACACTACTTCATCCCAGGTCAGGGTTGACGTCGAGGCTAATATTTTTCCCTCAAATATTGCCTTCAATATATTTTTAGAATTTATCGCATCCTCATCAGAATCTGGGGATAACGCTGCGTATATAAAGACGTTAGAATCTATGTAAATCATATTCCTCATCAAGTATATCTTTAATAGATCTTGAGTTAAGATTTGGTATCTTTTTCGGTACATTTGCAAAATCATTGACTATCTCTTCTGGTTTGTTTTTGACTTCTATTATTATTTTGCCATCTTCCAAATTCAATTCAACTTCAGTCCCTCTCTTTAAGCCCATCTTAACTCTGATATCTTTAGGGATTACGATTTGGCCTTTTTCATTTATGGTCCTTTCAAGTTTCATTCATACTCACTAGTTCTACATAGTAATAATGACTATTTATACTTTTTATACCAACATTGAATATTCATTATAACAGAAATGTAAGCAAATCAATATTTCATCTATGTTTAGTCTGATAAAGTCCAATCCATAAAATAACTTAAAATTAATCTATTTTAAAGTTTACAACCTATTTTTATACACTACATCTACTTCCCAAGAATTTTCTGTACTTTGCTATATATGCCTTCTGAACAGGATACAAGAATCTGTCTGTTTTCCATTTCTCCGGAAAGTGCTCTTGCTATTGAGGATACTTCTGTGATTTCCTGCTTTTTACCGCCGTAATACACTGTAGCATAATTCTTGATCCTGCCTTTCCCGGAAAAATACAGTGGTGGTACTATATCAATTATATAGTCATGGGCATTGAATTCTTCCAGAAGATTTTTTATGGCGGCTACCCTTTCCCTGCTATAGCTACCCCTGTATGCCACTTTATACAGTTGGCGATTTATTATGCGCTTAAGCATAACGGAAGAATTTCTATTCTTAATTTTCTCCATGAATTCAAAATCATTTAGCTTGATATCCTCAATGCTTCTCCCTTCCATGTCCATATATGCATAACCGAGCATCTTCTGTGCTATCCTGCATGTTTTATGGAAATAAACTGTATTGAACATCAGGATTCTCGTTATTATAATAGATTCAATTGTAGGTATGGATTTTTCCACCCCGATTAGCTTATTTTCATCTATCATGACTGTGTTGAATAATCTTTTGTAATCAATCTGTCCCATTGTTACGCCGCAGAAAAGTGCATCCCTTCTGAGATAATCTATCTCGTCCACATCCAGAGGTCCGCTGATCATTTCAGAAAACAATGGATATCGTTTCGATGAACCGGTAGCAACGTCCGCAATATCCTCTGGATTGTATCCGTACTTTTCAAGTATATAAGGTACTGTACTATCATTATATGGGGTTGATCCTGTGATAATTTTTTTGGTGATATCCTCATGAACGACACTGTACAGGCTATGGAACTCATCCTCTATCCCGTGGCTAAAAGGCATATGTCCGATATCATGCAAAAGTGCAGCCAGGGCAGGAATATCACTATTGATTCCCACTGCCTCCACGAGTTCTTTTGCAAGAAACATTGAGCCAAGCGAATGCTCGAATCTTGTATGATTGGCTCCTGGAAACACTATATTGCATAAACCCAGCTGTTTGATATACCTTAACCTCTGAAAATATTCTGAATCAACTATTTCATTGAATACCCCATCTATTTTTATCGGCCCGTTTACAGGGTCCTGAATAATTTTGTACATAATAATCATAATACTGGACACGCCTGGTTCAGTCCAGGTGTTTTGGTAGCGTCCTCCACTTCTTCTCCTCCCCGCACCCTCTCAGCATCGATGGTCCAGGATACCGTTGTTCCCTTCCGGGCCTGGCGGGTTTTCCCGGTAAATTGTATATATATCTTCCTTTGAAGTTATATATGCAAACCCCCAATCCAAAAGGACAGAGACTCTACGATTCCATGGAGACTGCCAAAGGCCTGGTTGCCCTTGCCAGGCAGTCGCCCCCGCATTTCGGCACGGGTCACAGGGAGGGCCTGGCTCCCCGGTCTAGTCCAGTATAACAGCAATGTAGACATGTTAAAAAAATTTTGCTATTGTTTGAAATATTCCTGTGCCTTGATATAATCTTCCTTATAATTCAGATTAAAGAAACTATTATCCTGCATTTCTATATCGGTATAGGAAAGTTCTCCATTTTCTGGTCTTTTAAAAAACATTGATATTCCGGAGAGTTCCCCATTTATCTTCAGTGTTGCTATGTCTGTACTGACTGTGCCTGATAATTCAATAAAATTTTTGAGCAATTTTTCAGAAAATATTACATCTCCGGGAAGAACAAGTGCAGGAATAGAGCATAGCTTTAGTGAATATTTCAAATCTTCTGAATAGGTGCCGGTGCCGGTTATGATCTCAACCTCTTCTGTATCAGATAGAAATTCTGTGCCTTTGCTTATGCAAATCTTAACTATGAACCCTAAATCTTTCAGTGAGGCAATAATTTTGTATAATACAGGTTCACTATTGATTTTCAGGAGCATTTTTTTATTATCTCCCATCCTGGAGCCTTTTCCACCGGCCATGATTACTGCATCCATAGACTTTAATGACGAATGTCTAATTTAGTTTTTCTCTGCATTTCCATGTTTGATTTTATAAAGCAATCTCGGTTGAAAGAACATAGAAAACAAACTGGTTTCTACGCCATGTCACAGGGCTTATCGCTTTCAATTCCAATAATGGGATGTATAAAACTGTTCTTAATATACCAGCTCTTTATGGGAATCATACACATAATTTAAGCATGCACTAGATTCAACAAAAAGTATTTCCATTTTTTAGCTAAATCATCTCAATGATCACTACAAATTATTTATGAAGATATAATTTATGTATTAAGTATATTATAAACATCTTTATAATCAATATTTAATATTGTATAGTATGAAAGACTATTATGTTGATGGTGAGGAAAAATTTGGGTACTTCACAACATCATTTTATGACGTTTTCGCCTGGCGCATGCTCAAAAAGCTTTACAGTTTTACTATTCAGGAAATAAAAAATATGTCTCCAGCATCTGTGCTTGATATAGGTGCAGGGCCTGGAAGACTTTCAGTAATGGTGGCAAAGCAATTTCCAAACGCAGAATTCTATACAGTTGATCCGTCGGAATATATGGTTAGGGTGGAGAATAAAAATTTTGAAAAGGCAGGAATCAAAGCCACATGCAAACTGGGAAGTAGCAGGGAGATACCATTTGATAGGGAATTCGATCTAATCTTTACAACGCTATCATTCCATCACTGGGAAAACAGGGATAGCAGTATTTCATATATACTGTCAAAGCTTTCTGATAGGGGAACCTTCCTTATCATAGAATTCATGGAGGATAATTACAAATCACCTATGTCACTGCATAAAAAACATTCAATATCAAAGAAATATGCTGAATCCCTCCATTTTGACGGTTATGAAAAGAAAATAAATACATCAGGAGAATTCATAGCACTGAGCTTTACAAAAATTCCAAGCTAATTCTGTGATTGTTCCATTTTTTTTATTATTTCATCAGCCTTTTTCTCAATATCTGGTGACATGGACAATGTATCTGGCCACGGCCTGTTGTAATTTTCTGCAGGGGATTTTCTGGTGGCGTCAATTCCCATTTTTGATCCCAGGTTGAATAGCCTTGCGGGATGATCAAGTGAATCAGTTGGCGTATTTGGAACCATGAAAACATCGTTCACAGGATCTATTCTTGTGGTCATCGCCCACATGACCTGCTTCATATCATGTACATCCACATCATCATCGACCACAACGACTATTTTGGTAAACATCATCTGGCCAGTTCCCCAAATGGCGAACATAACCTTTTTTGCCTGCCCGGGGTACCTTTTCCTTATTGATACAACGATCATATTACTTACAACGGTTTCTTCTGGTATGTTCATATCTACAATTTCCGGTATCTGTATCTGTATAAGCGGGAGAAACATCCTCTCTATTGCCTTCCCGATTTTTACATCCTCATGCCATAACTTTCCAACTATGGTTGTGGAATAAATCGGATTCAGCCTCTGGACTATCTTTTTTATATGGAATACCGGGAATTGCTCCTCAAGCGAGTAATATCCAGTATGATCACCGAATGGTCCTTCCACTCTTGTTTCACTGGGATCTATGTAGCCTTCCAGGACTATCTGTGAGCTTCTCGGATATTCAATGTTTACTGTTTCCCCTTTTATAAGGTCAAGATGCTTCTTAGCAAGTATTCCCCTGAATGAAAACTCGTCTATGCCGTTGGGAAGGGGCGCTATGGACGAAAAGAATGTCAATGGATCAACACCTATGGCAACGGCAACATCCATGATTTTGCCCTCCTGCTTATATCTGTCCATATGCTCAGCACCGCCCTTATGGATATGCCAGTGCATGCCTGCAGTTTCGTCATCATATACCTGCATCCTGTATGTTCCGACATTTCTAGTTCCAGTATCCGGGTCCTTGGTTATCACAACAGGCATTGTAATGTAACGTCCTCCATCCTTCGGCCAATTCTTTGTTATAGGGTATTCGGATAGATGTGGGTCTAAAACCTCAAATTCAGATCCTTTCCTGTTGTAAACTTTGGGCTTTATCCCGCTCATTTCCTTGAGCATTTCAAGCCCTCTGGATATCATTGACTCTGTATCATCAGGTATTCTGACTATATTTTTCAATTTAAGGCCTATGTTGTATGGTGTGTCACCAAGTATTGCCTCTATCTTTTTTTCTGATGAAAATATATTGCCTAATACAGGCATCTTTGAACCTTTGACTTTATTGAACAGAATGGTTTTCTTCTTTCCTATTCTCTCCTCTTCACTTAATATATATGTCAGTTCAAGGTCTGGGTCCACCTCTTCGTTTATCTTTATAATGTCATTATTGCCCTCCTGGTATTTTATGAAATCATTCAAATCGTCAAAAGTCATATGCAATAATGCCTTAATTAAATATAATTTTTATCTTATAAAATGTATTCTGGGTTTTATTACTGAATCATAAAAATTCATGGCTGAAATGATTACCATAAGTATGCCTGCTATAAGTGCAAATATGCCCGATATAATCAGCAGGAAGGTATTGAGGTCCCCAACAGCAGCGGGAAATCCAACAAGGTTTATGGAAACCATTGATGCACCGGTTATTATCATGCCTATGGCAAATATGAATAGTCCAAGGGATTTACCGGATTCAGTTAGAAAATCAGCAATGATCTGTGTTGAATTGAAAAGGAACGCAAGTATGAGTAATATTTCCATTATGATGAATGCCTGTGCCCAGAGTGCAGAATTAAGATAGGATGTTCCGAATGTGAATGTATAAGGCATTAGTGGATATCCTGCCATGGCAATGTAAACCAGAATTACTGCTATTATTATCATAACACGGGATAGGAGCTCATCCTCTTTAAAATAATAATACATAAAGCCAAAGGCAAGTCCCACAAATCCAACTATTCCCGGGAAAAGCCCTGTGCCTGCATTGATTTCAAGTATTATTTCAGAGATAAAAATTATGGAAAACAAACCCATAGACATGAATATCAATCTATCTGTAATTTTAAGCTTCCCTGACTGGTATATGCTAAAAACTATCGCCGCATAAAATACATCAAACAATATGATAAATATAAGACTAATCTTAAATAAAAGATCATTGTGGCCTGTCAAGGTAAACAATGTGTTTACAAGTGAAACAATTATGAAAAAACCTATTGAGGCAAAAAGAAGCAAGTGGGATATTCTGTTTATCCTCGTTCTGGAATCCTCATTGCTGTAAGATGACATGCACACTATAAATAAAAATCCTTATTTAGTCTTTGTTACAGGTGATTTTATATTCCCATTTATTGATTCTATTTCATTCAATGGTTGTATCATTGCTATTCCTTTTTCTGAAAGGCGGTATATGACTCTATGGGGTTTTTCCGATACTGTTATCCTGTTTATTATTCCCTCATGGTCAAGTATTTTCAGTGCCTCTGTGAGTGCCTTAGGAGTTATATTATCCATCCTGTTATATATCTCGTTGTATCCAGAATTCCCGTATATGGAAAGGAACTTGATTATAACCGGTTCCCATTTACCTCTTAGAGGCTTCAATGCCGTGCTAAGCGGGCATTCATTCGAGTTCATTTACCTCCCTCTGCTGATATCTGGTAATAATTCCATTTTCCATTATATCCATACTTGCGGTGTATAATATATCTTCCTTTCTGAAACTGATTTTTGCATTCCACTTCTTTAATCCGGAATAATAAAATATATCCTCAAATTCAATGTCCTGCACATTTACATTCTCAGTTTTTGCCATGTCTTCCATAATTATTTTTTTTAAATCTTCCATTTTTCCAATGATTAATTTAAACTCCATGAGCCATAAATGCATTGAATTATTATAAGCCTTTTTAAATTTGGAACTAACAAATCTCATAAGTGTTTTATACAGTATTTTCATTTGTTTTTATGGATGACCGTGGAAGTGCACTAGTCTTTATCAGGAACTATATATTGAAAAACTATGATGGCGTTGAGAACATAAGAATACGTGAACTGAACCATGATCGCTATACTGGCAACTGGACATCCCATACCAGCTTTAATGACGTGGAAAGAAGTTATGAAATAGCAATAGTGTTCAATAATGAAAAAATAATTTTTGTAAAAGAATTCTTATAAATTAAGAGCCATCGGCGAGATTTGAACTCGCGACCTGTTGATTACGAATCAACCACTCTACCTGCTGAGCTACGATGGCCTCTGGTATATTGCAATTCCTGATGGAATTTTTGGATAAAAATATGTTGATTTCTGGGGAAATATACGGTTATTCAATGTTAGATTCAGGAAATCATCCTTCTGCCAGGAAGGGATAAGTACTGCAAACTCACATTCATGCCGGTCAACCGCATTGATAGCTTCCGTCGTATTGTATATATAACCCACCTTTTTTTCCATTTCATCCCTGGTGAGGCCAAATACATTCTGAAATAGAATACTGTTTATGATCTCTGTGGAAAGAGGCTTTGCACTGCCGAACGTTTCATTTATGACATATTCCTTGGGTATAAGCCTGTAGAATAAACCCCTGCTGTAAACCCTTATAGTGTTATCATCTTCCATGGTTTTTTCTGTATAAACATCGAATAAGTTTTTGATTTTGTTCAGGTTCTCCTCAAAATTCAACCGGTAAACTAGCCTGTCAACACCTCCGATCATCAATCCATTTCCATAAATTGATGTTGTATAAGCAAGTGCATAATTCCAGAAACTATCACCGGTCTCTGCTTCCAGGTTTCTTATTGCCTGTGTTCTGTGATGCCCATCAGCAACAATCCCCTGAATATTTTCCAGGGATTCTTTCACCTTGGTTATACGGTGGGTGTCATCCAGAAAATAAACGTAATTTTCCACACCGCTGGGTTCCTCAAATTTGAATTTCTCCTCAAGATCGGCCGCATATCTTTTTATCAGTTTGTCGAAGCTGTTGTCCGGGATGACTATGAATATGGGTTCGGGCTCTGCCTGTAGCTCCTCCATTATTTGCTGCCTCTCCAGTACCTGCTTATCAAACGTATTCTCATGTGCGCTTATTGTACCGTTAAGTTCAAGCAGTGAAATAATTCCATACCTTGATACAGCCTCCTTATTTATGTAAAATACCTGTTTGAGAATAATAATTATATCCTTATCGTATTCATAAATAAAACCATCTTTCAGCCATTTATCCAGGATTTTTTTTGGGCTTATTCTGTTATTCATGGTCTCAGGCATGCTCAGAGCGGTTATATTGCATCTTGCAGAACGCAATTTCTTTTCCTGTTCAGGTGTAATGGTGTCAAACGGAGGAGAAACCACCTCCTTTATGTCACAGGAGAATAAATACGGTTTGAATTCTTTAATATTCATTACATCACCATCAAATCTCTTAATTTTTGAATATTGGATAAATAATTCTCATCTGCACCTGGCGTTTCCATAATCATGGGAATGCCATTGAATGAATCGTCATTTATTATATTTTTAAATCCCTTATCTCCGATGAATCCTTTTCCTATATTTTCGTGCCTGTCCTTTTTTGATCCCAGTTCAAACATGGAATCATTTATGTGCATGGCATAGATATTTTTCATTACTCCTGATGATTTCAGGCTTTCAATGGATTCTTCGTACTTGTCAACCAGGTCATATCCCTCGGCAAAAAAATGGCAGGTATCAAGGCATATTCCTGTTTTATTCTTTGAATCATCCATCATTGACCACATTTCTTCAATTGTAGCAGGGACTGTATTGCCCTTTCCAGAGGAGTTTTCAATGAGAAGCCTTATATTTCCCGTTTCAATTGAATTGAGTATCTCCATTATGGATTTTACGGCAAACTTTCTGTCCTTGTTTGAACCGGGATGGAAAACAAGGTATTCAATATCAAGACGGTTGCATGCCTCTATTTCATACCTGAGGTCCTCTACCGATTTATCTACAAGGTCTTTATTCTCTGATCCCAGGTTGAGCAGGTATGTAGCATGTACAACTGGCTTTTTCATTTTAAATTCTCTAACATTCTGCTTGAAACTTTCACATTCATCATCCTTTATTTCTCTGTATTTCCATTGAAGATTGCTCTTTACAAAAATCTGAAATGTATTGAATCCAAATGAATTTGCCCTTTCCGGTGATAAAGCTATGCTTTCTGCTACGGAAACGTGGCCACCTACAAGCTTATCCCTGCTCTCGAAGTCACATCTTAATTTCATCGTTCATCATCATGTTGATAAACTGCAGTACATGCAGTGAAAGCACAGGGTTATCGGTATAACCGCAGGCATCCAGGTCGGCCCCCGCCAGCATTGCCCTTGAATCATCGCTTGCTACATCTGTAGCTATGAGTCCTTCTTTCCTGTAAACTATGGTATTATGCGGCACTCTCTTATTGGGTGGTGTTATAAAAACAACCTTTACGCCTCTTTTCAAGGCATTTTCTATATTTTTCTTCAGTTCGCTTCTTATTTCCCTTATACGGGGTGTTGCAATAAGTATCTCCCTCTCTGTAAGATCAAACATCTCTGCCATTTTGCTCATTACTTTTGACCTTCCGTATATGGTGAATACCAGCTGTGGATCTCCCTTTGATGGAAGCACATCCTGCAATTCCTTTAAATCGTCAAATAATTTATTGACACTGCTAATGAAATCATCCTTTATTTTTGACATGTCCTCGGGCTTGAACATTCTGGGTCTGCCCTCTGTTTCCCTTGCAAATCCACGTGCCACAAGAGATTCCATTACCTTATAGGCAGATGTTCTGGGAATACCTGCGGTATCTGCAATAGTATCAGCATTTGCCACACCATGATATACTAATGAGGCAAAGGCCTGAGCTTCATATGACGAGAGTCCAAGGATTTTGAGCATATTTGCTGTTTTCATTATGTGTTCTGGATTAGCTTCCATAACTAATAAATGCCTTATTTACTTAAAACATTTTCTATTTGCCAAATAATACATGAAGTTCTTTTTGTCCAAAGGACTCCTAAGCCATTAATTTCCTAAGTATGTGCGCAACTACATCTAGGAATACTTTCTTTATTATATTGAAGTAACCATTCACATCTGCATTTATTAAAATTCTATTAGCGGATTTGAACAATCCCATTTATATATTTCTTCCAAGATATGCATCATGCTTTTCCACGCTTCCATTAACAAGGAGTGAGCATTTAGAAGTATAACTCCCTTCCTGTGGGATAACACCAACACCATTCTTTCCTACCATGTACTTAATCATTGAACTTAAGCTATTGAATGAAATCTATACGAAGTTCTGGTTATTATCCTGCCAATGTTCACCTTCTGTCTCCATAGGTCATTATGGTCTATTATTATGACATCGATACTATTCAACAATGCATAATTGAATATGCATCTTGATGATTTGCGGAATAAATCATTTAACTCTCTGTTTCTGTTATCTGTTATATGATTTATCATTCTGATATATCTTGGGTCTTTCTTATTATGTTTATTTTAGGTATTACTCATAGACCTTACTCTGATAATTATGTCCTGATTCTGTTTATGTCTCTTTTTATGTATTATGTAGTGAATAAAATTCGTTAAAAATATAAATGATTAATATAACAATTGGTCAGACATACTATGAAAGTAGTAAGATCATATGAAGAAAATAATTAAATCAATATATTATACTATAAATAGTTTAAATTGGCACATTAGTTATTATTATCCTTTACTGAATATATATAAAACATATGAAGACTGTAAATGTAGTAAAATCAGGCATTATAGAACCATATAGAAAAGTTAATATATGACTTATTATTATTATGGAATCAAATATCTTGAATCCTACATATAAGGAATTGATTGCTATGGAGAAGTACCGTAACAGTGATACGGGAAGTATTTACAGTGACAAGCACGGAAATAACTGTGCAAAGGTGATGGAATGAAAAATGAGGTTCTAAATAGCAGAGAAATTGATATAAAAATGTCCGACCTACTCTTTTCAATTATATTTATAATAACACTTGTGTCGTTACTGTCTTTTTTGAATAATCCGATAAATAATCCGAATAGTAAAATCCCATTAAACCATAAGGATATCCCGGATGCATCATATGTATATGGCGGTTTACATGGAAAGTATGAAGTGTATGATCATTTTTTATGGTGGAGCACTCTTATTGGTGAAGGGAATTTTTTAAGCAAATTATCATTTAACTATAATGGAAATCAGGTCTCTAATGTCAAATGGACATATTGGGCTAAAGCATGTAACCCCAGTGGTACCGGTCCGTCAGGTCCAATTTCATGTGTTAATTATAACGGTCCATATTCTGTCCCAGGCAAGGTTGCATACAGTGTTAATTTCAATCCTGTATTTACAACTTCAACAGTTTATGGATGCTACACAGGTCGATATTATAGCAATGTTGTAGGGTATGATAACGGCCATGTTCATGGTAAATTTGAATATTTCGAGACATTACAGTACAATAACGCATTAATAAACATTATACAATCCATAGTAGATCAGGGTGAAGAATAATTATAAGTGGTATAATGAAAAAAAATAAATTTAAATTATTTTTCGTTCTTATCGTGATTTTTTTATTGTTTATAGTTCTATTCTCACCGTCCATATATGAGGATGTAAAAAAAAGTTCTCTTCTGCCCAGCACAAAAAATCATAATTTTTATGGCTGTTATTTGTTCTATACTGTAGAAACATGGCTTTATAATAATTCAAAATATACAAAAACATTTTACCCCGCTACTCAAAATAATACAATTCCAGACATAGGATTTTGTGGTGGCATCAAAGTGGAATATCACAATTCAACCTACTTCTATTTGAGAGTAGTATTTACATCAGAAATAAATAATTCACTTAGATATATAAGCACCCAATATTTTAGCTATAATTCATATGTGGGGAAATTATTTTTCCCTGATATGTCACTAAATGCAGGAAAAATAATAACATATTCAAACAATACATCTGGTACTGTAACAGATAAAAATTATCCATACAACTCTAAAATGTTTTCTAAAGAGGGAATTATAAAATCGACAAATATCGCGCTCCATAATATAAAATATAACAGGCATAGAGTAAAATCATGTTTTTCATATGCACATACACCATCTGGTGGCAATATTCTTACCTCAATTGCATATTCTGGTCAATTATATCCATTCACAGAAATATTCCCGGCATATAATAATTCGGCAGAATTAATATTAACTTTAAACCGAACAAATGTTAATCTGGAGCCACTAGATTTGTGGCTTTATTATATCGCACCAAATATTATAGATGCCATTATAATCGTTATTTTTGCCGTACCTGTATATGCATTTACTATTATATCAGCAAAAAGGAGGAAATAAAATGTCATGGCTTGAAATAAGAAATATTTCAAAAAAATATAATGATATTAACGCTTTACAAAACATAGATTATTCATTTAATAAAAAAGTTCTTGGTATCATAGGTCCAAACGGTGCTGGAAAATCAACATTAATTGGAATTATGGAAGGCTTAATACAGTCATCTTCCGGTGAAATAAAAATTTTCGGGAAATCTAGCACTAAGGACTATTTATATATACACAATATTTCTGGATTTATTCCGGAAAAACCAGTATTCTATCAATGTATTTATGTAAGCGATTTTTTTAATCAGTTAATAAATAACTTCGGAATAAAACATGGAAACATAGAAAAATTGGTTTCGGCATTTAAAATTGAATATCTCACGGATAAAAAATTATTAAACCTTTCGAACGGAGAGATGCAGATCATATGGATTGTCTCATCACTCTTAAATTCAAAAAAGCTTATTATATTGGATGAACCATACTCAAATTTAGATTACTGAAAAATAAATAAATTAATGGATACCCTGAAATATGAAATATTAAATAGTGATTTGAAAGTAATAATTACAACACATAGAATTGATGAAATTATTGATTTCGCTGATGAAATCTTATTTATAAATAAAGGGAAAACGTCATTATCAGACGATGTTGATTCTATAATAAATCGAAATAAGGTTTTGTGTATATCCTCAAGGGATGTAAAATCAATTTGTTATTTCTTGAATAAAAATGGGATTAAAAATGAAGTAAAAGGGTCTAAAATATACTCTGAATTATCTTACAACAGCGAAAATATAATATATTCAATACCTCCTGATTTGATGAAATCTATATTAAGAATTGAGTTTGTGGATATGGACAATATATTTGGTGAGAATGATTTAAAATGACAATTAAAAATATTCTTAAATTATTTTATAGCGAACTAAAATATACTTTCAGATTTCCAGTTCCAGAAATTTTATTTTTATTGTATTTTATTTTGTTAGTATATGGTTTTAAAAGTCCACAAAGTATCGGTTTTACTGGGATTAATTATAATTATTATTCATTTACATATTTAACTAAAAATATGTTGAACATATTCCTATTTTTAGTTATAATCTATTCAGCTATAGTTTCTATAAAATTTTCTTTACAGCTACTCGATGGCTCAATTTCCTCATATATGTTATTTCCTGTGAATAGGAAATATTTTCTACTATCCAAAATTATGTCATACAGTATTTTAATCATAGTATCAGAAGTATTGCCAATTATATTCTTTATTTTAATAATACAGATACCAGTTACAAATCTTTTTTATATATTCATAAATATTTTAGTCTGGTCCTTTTTTACGGTTTCCATTGCAATTTTTGTATCGTTAATATCAAAGAGCATTTTAGCATCCATAGTAACATTTCTTATATGCTTATATCCGGGATATTTTTCAATTGTTCCTAATTTATTTAATCTTAATTATTATACAAAAGGAATAATATATGGTCCAGCGGCATTGAATTTTATTAAATATACAAATTTTAACGGTGCCATAATACAATTATATCTGGCATTAATTACAATAACATTTGTAACAATAGTTATTATTATTTTCTCCATACACTTTTTTACAAAAATTGATATGAGGAGTGGAAAATGAAAATACTATTAAGGAGAATTATTATAATTATTATAATATTAATAATGCTATTCCAGTTTTTCTATCTCTTAGATGTTCCTGATAAACAAGTTATAGAATTTAATAAAAGCCAAAGTTTCATATCATACTCAAATAAAATAAAAATTTGTTTATACAATGATTTTAGCAATGCATCGGGAAAACCGATAGATTTGGATATTTCATATAAACTAATTAATTCTATGAATAAAACTGTAGTATCTGTCAGTAATTTTACCTTAAAGGATTTTGCTGAATATTCAAAATTAATTTACATACATCCCGGTTATTATACATTAATTTTCAATTATAAGTTTATAAATTATTCATATAACTATCACGGAGATTTATTAAGGGAACTATTTTTATTCAGGCCATATTATGTCATTGGGTTATTTGTTACAACTTCACATGTTACCATGTTAAAGATCGGA
>JAKAAE010000188.1 GCA_021797225.1 Thermoplasmata archaeon
TATATTGTTATAGAAAACAACTCTATTTTCTCCATTTATGCCGGTGAACCATTTTATCGCCTTTTCCGATAATTCAGTTCTGTAACGCTGTTTCAGGTAATCATATAATCTTAAAATATTATAGAATCCTATGATAGTAGATATATACAATGCACCGATAATCAAGGCCGAATACTGGTATCCTAACTGGTAATATGAGGTATATTTCGATGGCAGGGCATACAGAATATAGGGCAAGTCCATAATAAGGGATAGTGGCGACATCAGTGATATATAACCTACACTTTCAAAGAGAAAATTTATATAAAATACTTTTTGCCATCCATTGATGCTTACAATTTCTCCAAATTTAGAGGGGTCTGTGAAAACAAGGTTTAACAGTGCCACCGGGGAGGCAGAGGGGGTTCCCGATTCCCCTGTGGATGGCAACAGTGAATATGAAGATACTCCCGCCAAATGGAGTTTTATCATTCCTGCAAGGACGAGATAACCGTATAATAATCCTATAAACAATATCATTACAGCAAAATCCTTAACACCACCTGGTTTTGAACTTTTGTAAAGCCAGACCCCTATCTTATTTCCATTATATGTGTGAAGGTAAAATAATTCATAGATTAGTAAAATAGCTACTATATAGACAAAATTGGCATGCAGTGATATTATAAAAATAATGGAAATTGCCTGTAAAATTCTCCTGCTGGTTAGAAATGAATAGAATGCAAGTAAGAGGAAAAAAGGAAGAAATGCCATATTGTGGAATGGAAATGATACCAGGCTCTGGGTATAGGGAGACATCTCATAGGATATTAAAAAGCTCAAAGAAATGATAAATAGAATCTTTTTTAATTTAATCCTGTTCCCGAGAAGTGTAAAAGATATTAAATAGACAATATAACCTGCCATAGCAATAAAAATATTTTCAAAAACCAGTAATGTTACGGGTGATGGATAAAGGTAATATAATGGAATCTGGAGGAACTTGAATAAAGTAAAGTGCTGGACAAGCAAATTTTCATTTAAAAGCGGAGTATAAAAACTTCCGGTATGAATAAATGCCCATAATTCCTGGGCATTGATGCCCAGATCAAATGCAGATGTTCCCACTGAATAATACTGTAATATAGAAAATACAGAGAATATTATGGCAAAAAAAATGGTTATTGAAAATGCAGCAACATTGTATATATTCCTAACTATATACTCCCTGCATCTATTCAGCCATTTGTCTACCATTATTAAAGTGTAATGGAATTTGCATATTTAATTATTGGTTAAACAGAAGGAGACATCGGCAGTAAAAGATTTAAACCTTTATATCAGATGTATTTACCGGAATAAATACAGATTTTTCCCTGATTAATTCAATATTAGTTTTTTCAGAATTATTATAATAATTATAAATCTCCTTAAACATTTTTACATATAAATATATTGAAAGATAAACTAAATAGAATCTTTTTCTTACATTAGCATTCCGCATGTAGAACATCATATTTCTCATGTTATTGCATCCTGCACCCCTTATATAATCCTGATAGGATCTCATTTTTCTTTTATAGTACTCCTTCCCATGTGCATATCTCTTTTCCCGGTCAAAGGAAACATTCTCATTTTCCTCATATGGAATTTTATGGTCAGGATAAGTTAATTTATAGCCCAGTGATATGAATCTTGCCTCCCTTTCAACATCCTCAGAAGCAGTCAGATCTTTCCACTGTACCCTGTGGTTTGCCCCATAGTAGCATAGATGATTGTCAAGAAAAACAGTATTTTTATCTATATTTTTATAACCGAATTCAATTAGTTTTGCAAATTCCTGATTATAAACAGTATCAAGGTCTATGAAGAAGAATATATCATTTTCTCCGGCATACTTTTCCGCCATATCAATAGCAAGATGCCTGCCCCAGCCTCTGGTGCATTTTTCCTGTTTAACCATTAAATTATATTTATCCTTGCTATCAGATAAGATTTCATAGGTGCCATCAGTGGAATAATTGTCAATAATAAAAATCCTCTTTTCAATATTTATTTTCATGATTGAATCCAGTGATGAAAGTATTCTATTTTTTGAATTGTACACTGTGCCATAGATAAACAGCATAAATCCGTATACATTTTATTTATATAAATATCATTTATCCAATAGTTTTTTAAATCAGCTAAATATTCATGCCTATTGAAAAATGAATCAGAATCCTTTGAATCTGGAATTGCATTGCAGTATTCAGCTGTAATTTCCATGTTTATTTTTTCAACACTGTTTTATTTCATCATAGCCCATCTGCTGTCAACAACCCTTGTAGGTTCAATATCTCTTATATATGCATTGATTAGCATCTTTTCTGTATTTTTTGTAGTAGGGTTTTCTGCAGGCATAGAGCATTTTGTTTCATTTCACCTCTCAAGGAAAAACTATGGAAATGTCAGATCAATAATCAGAAAAACAGGGCTTTTCGCTATTATATCGGCGGTAATAGCCTACGCAGTGATATTTGGAATTGCGCCATATATAGCTATAGTGCTATTCCATTCGACTTATTATACTACTTTCATAAGAATATCGGGCATAGCCATATCCGGAGCCATACTCATGAATATATTTTCATCCATGATCCTGGGCTTAAAACAGTACAGGGTGTACTCTCTGGGATACCTCTTTGTCAATGTATCATCATATATTATTCCCATAGCACTACTATTTATTTTCAGGACGGCCATATCTGTTATCATAGGCATATCCATAGCAGATTTTATAAATGCGGGAGTATACATATCATTGCTATTCAAGTCATACAGATTTCTTGGGAAAAGCAATAAAATGGAAAAGATCGAGCCCTTTGCAACATTAATCATATATTCCCTTCCATTATTCTTTTCATCCATAATGACTACCAGCGGAACTTATATGGATAGAATAATAGTCTCATATTTCATCAACCTTTCATATCTCGGAATATATAATTATGCACTTGTCATAGCCAGTGTTGCGGCTGTACTAACCATGCCGATTTCCAATCTTTTAATACCGAAGCTATCAGGATACTTTTCACTGGATGATAAATCAGGATTCAGGAACACTGTAAAAATGCTGTTAAACATATCATCAATGATTTATATTCCAGGTG
>JAKAAE010000189.1 GCA_021797225.1 Thermoplasmata archaeon
TCAGACCAGGGTAAACGGTGAGATAAGGCAAAATTCATCAACAGAACATATGATATTTCCAGTCAGTACACTGATCAGTTACATTTCAAAATATATTACCCTGAGACCTGGAGACTGTATTTCAACGGGCACTCCTTCTGGCGTTATTATGGGTATGCCAGAGGAAAAACAAAAATGGCTTGGAAAGGGTGACAGGGTTGATGTAACAATAGATTCTCTTGGAACATTATCCACATATTTTATCTGAAATGCAGTACACTCTTATATTGAAGCCACCGGAAAAAATCAGAAACCGGATTACACTCATTAAAAGGAATCTGGAGTCTATATATGGTTATACAGGTTCATTGAGCTGCAAGGGTGTTCATATAACCATGGCATACCTGAAAAATCCAGAAGTCCTGGATATTACTTCATTGAAAAGAATCTGTGGAACTATTTATCCGTTTTACTTTACAATAGATGGTACAGGTTATTTCGAAAAGGAAAAAGATGGTAAAAAATCATACATTGTATTTCTCAGAGTTATTCCCTCCCTGGAAATGGTCAAATTTCACTCCATGCTTATACATTCACTGGAGCTAAATTCCATGGATACTGAAAGATTTCTTCCGCATATTACCCTAATCAGAAAGAATGTAGATGAATATAAGTTGAATGAAATAATAAAATTTACCAATAATTTAAATGTTTCTGGTAGCTTCCAGGCAAAATATCTTATAGTCGGAAAAAGAAAAAAGCAGAATGCACACTGGCATTTTGAACATTTAAATTTCAGTAAAATTTAAAAGCATTTCATAATAACAATATATGAAGAATATTATTCTTTTAATTATGGATGGGCTTGGAGACAGGCCAAATCGGGAACTAGGGAATAAGACTGCCCTTCAGGCCGCAACAAGGCCAAACCTTAACAGGCTGGCATCCAATGGAACCACCGGTTTGATGTCTCCAGTATCATTTGGAATAAGGGCCGGATCCGATACATCCCATCTTTCTATACTCGGTTATGATCCTTTAAAATATTATACGGGAAGGGGGCCATTCGAGGCACTGGGCCTGGGAATTGAATTGAAATCCGGTGATATCGCCTTCCGGGCAAACTATGCCACAGTAAAAGATGGTAAAATCATAGATCGCCGTGCAGGTCGTGTAAAGGATACCGATAGTCTTTCATCGGATCTGGAAACTGAAATAGACGGTGTAAAATTTATCGTTAAATCAGGAGTCGAACACAGGGCAGCTGTTGTAATGAGAGGTAAAAATCTTTCTGACAAAATTACAGAAACAGATCCACATTCAGTGAATTCTCCACCAGAATTTGCCAGAGCACTTGACCATGATGCGCAGTTCACTGCGGATGTTATTAATAAATTTCTTACTAGATCCAGGAAAATACTTGAAAATCATGAATTTAACAAGAAATTAATCTCTGTCGGGAAGCTACCGGCCAATGAAATTATGCTGAGGGGCGCAGGAAAAATACCGGAGATTCCATCTTTCAAAGAAAAATATGGCATGAACGCTGCGTGCATATCAGGAACACCCTTAATTCGAGGAATAGCAGGCCTAGCCGGTTTTACAAATATCAGGGTTGAAGGGATGAATGGGAGGGTGGATACAAACTATAAAAATATAATTTCTGCTGCTCTTAGCGCACTTGATAAATATGATTTTATCCTGATAAACATAAAAGGGACAGATATCGCAGGCCATGACAGAAAACCTGAATTGAAGAAATATGTCATAGAACAGGTTGATTCAGTTATAGGACCATTACTGGAGAGACTGGATAATACACTTATAGTTGTTACCGGCGACCATAGCACTCCGTGTTCATACGGTGACCATACAGGTGACCCGGTTCCAGTGATGTTTGCAACAAATGGTATAATAAACGATAATGTCAGATGCTTCGATGAACTCAGCGTATCTACTGGATATTATAAAATCACCAGCAATGATATCATGCCTATTATAATGTCATACTCTGACAGAGCGGAAAAATACGGTGCATGATTAATTCATTTTAACTATTCCTTCAGGTTTATTGATATCACATACAAGAAGTTCACGACTCAGATACGATTCGGGAAAAACTGATCTGGCATCCTCTAACAGTACTTCCAGATTATTATATCTTGAACTGTAATGAAATAAAAATAATTTTTTTACCGATGCTTTACGTGCAATTTCTGCCGCCTGCCTGGAAGATGTGTGGCCGTATTCATTGACTGTGGGTTCCATGGAGGAATCCATTGTGGTATCGTGTATGAGCACATCTGCGTTTCTGGCAAAATCGGGCATGGAACTGACTGGCCTTGTATCACCGGTATAAACAATCTTCCTGCCCTGTTTTATACCCTCTGCCATATCCTTTAATTTGTATTTTTTACCGTCTATTTTCACACTTCCCTCCTTTCTTAATTCCTCAAGGCGGTAAACCGGAAAGCCAATACTATCAACCTTCCTCCGATCTATTTTTACAAGGTCTTTTTCTTCCAGTGAATATGTTATTGATGGTACCGTGTGGTCATTTGCAAGGCTTTTTATAAAGAATTTGCCGAAGTCAAATGCCATTCCTGGGATAACAGTATAGACATTTACATTGTAGGTTATTCTTCCATATCCTAGATTCATAGCGTTTCTGATAAATTCAGATGCACCTGATGGCCCAAATATATTCAAATCTTCTGTACGTCCTAGAAATGCCATGGAATTGAGGAGTCCTGGCAGGCCAAGGAAATGATCTGCATGGAAATGTGATATGAATATATTTTTCAGTGACATAAAGGAAACTCCACTTTTCATGAACTGTTTCTGCGTGCCCTCTCCGCAGTCAAATAGGTTTAATATATCATCTACCTGAACAGCCACTGCTGGTAAAGACCTTCCTGGTTTTGGCATTGATCCTCCGGTTCCGAGAAAGGTGATTCTGATATTGGAAGCCATATATGTGTATTACCCCGTAATATATTATTTTTGATAAATTAATTATATGCCCTTGTTATGTATTATTATGATAAATCAGGAAATAGAAATAGGGAATAAGAAATATGAATATATAAATGAAAAGCTCGGTAA
>JAKAAE010000190.1 GCA_021797225.1 Thermoplasmata archaeon
TTTGAAAAACAAACCATATTGCCAGTTCAGGGCTTTTTATCTGGCTTCCGTGAATGTTTATCTGGGAGATAAATTCAAGATATGAACCTACCAAAACTATTATCATTAGAATTAAAACAGTTTTAAATACATTGGAACTGAAAAACCTCCCTAATTTTATGATAATACGTTTTATGACATTCATTTATATTAAGATAATATTTAAAGATATAAAACATGCTATCATTCTGATATATGTATAAGAATTAATAATATAATTTTATTACCTTACATGGACGCTGAAAAATTTGTGGCAGAAAGCAGGGAGATGATTATATCAAAACTAGATGGAAAAGGCATTCTTGCATGTTCAGGTGGGCAGGATAGTACATTGCTTTCAATGATTGCTGCCCCTATTAAAAATATTGAAATTGTTTTTGTTGACACCGGACTTTTAAGGCTAAATGAGGTTGAAAGGGTTAAAACCCTTTTTGAAAAATTCAGCATACCTTATAAATTAATAGATGCAAAGAAGGTATTTCTGGAAAATCTGAAAGGTATAACAGATCCTGAAACCAAAAGGAAAATTATAGGTAAAACATTCATTGATGTTTTCCATCAAGAAGCTATTTCATACGGAGCGACCTACCTGCTTCAGGGTACCATAGCTCCTGACTGGATAGAGAGCGGTGGCCAGTCCAGGGATACTATAAAAAGTCATCATAATGTTGGAGGCCTCCCGGAGAATCTTGGATTCAAGCTCATTGAACCCTTAAGGGACCTCTATAAGGATGAGATCAGGGAAATTTCACGATATTTTGATTTACCGGATGTTATGCCATTCCCGGGTCCTGGACTTGCCATACGGATTATTGGGGAGGTAACAGAATACAGGCTCAATATATTAAAAAAAGCAACAGATATACTTGAAAGGTCCGTAATTGAAAAATACAAAGGCGAAAAACCATGGCAGTATTTTTGTGTTCTTTTATCTATAAAGTCAACCGGTGTCCATGGTGACCGGAGTACCTACGGTGAAACAGTAGCTATACGAATGATTGACACACTGGATGGCATGACGGGTACCTTTTCCAGGCCGGACTGGGAACTTCTATCAGACATATCTGTAAACATTACAGATGAAATACCAGAAATAAATCGAATAGTATACGATATAACGGACAAACCGCCTGCCACCATAGAATGGGAATAATTATATAATAATTAACAATTCAATAAAAAAGGTAATCATTATGATGGAAGAGCAATTACTAATACCGGAAGAGGAATATCAGAAATCCGGTGTCCATATAGGAACACAGGTAAAATCAAAGGATATGGATAATTACATATTCAAAATCAGGAACGATGGATTATATATACTTGATATTAAAAAGACTAACCATGCACTCATAGAGGCAGGCAAAATGCTTGCTAGATTCAGGCCAGAGCAGATACTTGTTGTGGCCCAGAGGCAGTATGCATTTAAGCCCGTCGCAAAGTTTTCCGAAATAGTTGGTTCAAGTTCCATAATAGGCAGATTTATCCCGGGAACTCTGACAAATCCAAATCTGAAGACATATTATGATGCGAAGATTATTCTTATAACAGATCCGCTTGCCGATACGCAGGCAATGAAAGAGGCAATAAGAATAGGCATACCCATAATTGCACTCTGCGATGCCAACAATAAGACGGATTTTGTGGATTTGATAATTCCCACAAATAACAAGGGAAGAATGTCTCTTGCGGTTATATACTGGCTGCTCTCCAGAGAAATTTTAAAGAACAGGGGAGATATAAAATCATATGAAGAAATGAAATCAAAAGTAGATGATTTCGAGGTACAGATTTAAATATCTTTTAACCTCTCCATATAGAGGTATTTTAATTTATTTTCAATAAAACCTGCAAAAAGTGTTTTCTTTCTTACACTGACTGAAAGCCGTATAGCCCGGCTTATCTTATACCATTCATCACTGTTCATGAGGCTTACAAGAAATTCTGCATGATCATTCATTGAGTCTGAATAAATCCTAAAATTCTGACCATATTTGAATCCACTTTTTACTATGAAATTTCTATCAACGAGATCGCTGTAAAGCAGATCTTCCTCTGAGTTTATTTGATTAAGCAAATAATCTGATTCAAATTTATTGAGAACCCTGGCACCCATAAATTCCGTTCCAAACCATGAGGGCTGAGGATTTACAGTATAATAAAAGTTATTCAATTTACCAACACCTTTTTTTATAATATGCGAATCAACATTGCCTGTTGGGTCTACAGGAGTTGCCCTGAAATATGTTATACTCTTTTCTTCATCAACTGTAATAAATATTGCAGGAGAATTTGTATAAAGATAAGAAAAATCTATTATTTCTCCTTCTTTTATTAATATAGCAGGAATCCTGAACTTTTCTTTGGGTTTCCTAAAGTAAAATTTATTTCCCTCTCTTTTAACTATGAAACCCTTTGATTTTAATACAGAATATACATAAAAAGCATAGAGATCCTCATCAAATACGCTTGCAATTATTTCCGATACACTCATATTTTCAGCGGGTACTATTTTACCTTTCATAAACAGATATATGGATTCACATGGGTCAAGAAACATTTTATCCTCTGATATTTTACCTGTATGGTATTTATTCATTATCTGGGAAGCATCCATATCAGATAACTTAAAATGAGTGTTCTTGCATATGATGTCCATAATATGGTATTATTTACCTAGATTATAAATCTTTGCCAGTGTATATCCCAGTATTTCCTTTAAAATACTGGAAAAATCATCCCGGTTACTGTAAATAAAATACACAACTCCATAGCGCTCTGCAAGTTTGGAAATTTCAGGTTCCCAGAACTGCGAAGTATACCTCATATCTGCCTTTGTTGCAATTATAAATATTTCCATTTCATTGTTGTATTGTTCGAGAAATTTATCAGCATCGAGGAGGCTATCCATGTCAGTTATATCCACAATGAGCAGGACAAATGTTGATTTTGAAAGAAATTTTTCATTCAAAGTTTCATAGGGCATTTCCAGAAATAGCAGATCTATTTCATAGTCATTAGACATGAAATCAAT
>JAKAAE010000191.1 GCA_021797225.1 Thermoplasmata archaeon
CCGGTATTATGTATTTCAGTTTAAGTGATTCCACCCTTCTTATCACACCTGCATCTAAGTACCCGCGGTCCATTAAAACCATATTTATTTTTATTCCCAGAGACATTGCATGCTTCAGGAGATAATCAACCTCATTTGCATTGTCAACTCCATCAAGCTGTTCCTTCTTCATTATGGATAAAGTTAATCTCCCGCCATTCTTAACAGATTCCAGTGTTGCAAACCTGTATGCCTTGTCAGTTCCCCTGAACCTATGGAACGGTGCATTTATCAGGTATCTATTATCAATTCCATAGTATGGCTCATCATGCTCATCTATTGCAGCATTCACAGGATTGGAGAATGCACCATTTGCAATGGTCATTTGGACAGTTCTGTCTATGAGCATGCTGATATATTCAATCCCATCATGAATATTATGCCTTTTCAAGTTTTCAGAACCACTGCGTCTATGCGATCCTGATTCTGATGCAACATCCCTGATCCTCCTGAATACTGTATCAGCAGATGGAATACTATTGCAGCTACTGTTCCTGACATATGTTTCAATATATTCCCTTGAGGATATTGAATTTCTTATTACATTGATGATGCTTCCTGATGAGTACTTGGACTGTGGCTTAACATTTGAAGAGAATATATTCTTCAGTGAGGAAGAGAAAAACTTTTTAACATCCTTGATATCATAAAGCTGGGGAATGGTATTGTTTTTGCGCATAAATTACAATCAATTCCCCTTATTTTAACATTGGCTGACATGGTATTGCTGTTATTCCTTGTTGCTACATGATTTGGCAATTATGGTTATGAGTCTTAGTCAGACATGTGGAGAGTCTGATAGCTGACATAGGTTTATTAATTTACTTATAATAACTAAAAAAAGTGGTGCGTATATCAAAATCAAACGGCTATTTATTTAAAATGAATGCCATCCATCTGGGCACTAATTATCTATGGATTTCTTATGAATCATATATATTACCAATAGAATTATTATCATACAATAGTAGTAGTTTATTCCTGGGAATAATAGCATTCCTTGGAACTGCCCTGGGGGTTTCAATTGGACTTTTTTTTGGAACACTCAGTGACAAATACAATTTTGGATGGGGACGCCGTGGTCCCTATATTCTTGCTGGAGCAGTGTTCATAGTTCTCGCAATTTTCCTGAATGAGATTCTGACCATTACACTAGTAGGTGTACTTCTTGGATATATAATGATTCAGGTTTCTTCCAACATTGCAGTAGGCGCATACCAGCCATTATATGCAGATATCCTGAATGAGGACGAACGTGGTAAGGGAACCGGAATAGGAGGAATATTCAGATTACTTGGGTCGGCCATGGGCTACGGAATCACAGGATTTCTTATAGATACCATATACAGGTCATATGTGTTGATTTTAATAGCCATAGTTGTTATAATAACTGCTTCTCTCACTGCGAATACCATTAAAAAATCAGATGTTATAGTAAAACAAACCAGGCCGGGAATAGGAAAATTATTCCTGGATATGTTCAATTTAAAACACGGTATGAAGGATTATATATACGTTGTTCTGGGCAGCTTCCTGGTTTTTTCCGGGGTGATAGGTTTATCGTTTTTCGAGCTTTATTTTTTTAAATTCATTTTAAATTATCAGAATCCGGCTTACTATGTTTCTGTTGTGGGCATAGCAGTTCTTATGACTTCGGCGCTTGCATCATTCATTTTCGGAATTTTATCTGATAGAATAGGAAGAAAAAAAATTCTGGTTTACGTTACCCTTATCGGAGGGATCGCCATGGTTCTTATTCCTGAATTCGAAAAATTTGACTATTTTCTGATTCTTGGCTCTGCTATAGGCATGTCCTACGGAATTTTTATGAGTGTTTCTAATGCACTTGCCAGCGACATGGCACCTGCCGGTGAATCAGGGAAATTCATGGGATATTATAACATGGCAACAGGAGGTGCCTCCACCCTCTCTCCACTTATATACGGTTTGATTTTATACTTTGCCAGTTCCTATTCTCTTGGTTTCCGTTATGTCTTTTATATAGCAGGTCTATTCTTTTTCATAGGATTTGCCATGTTCTATAAGATACTGAAAGATTAATTTATAAGCACTTTATGTATATAATGGCAATGGGAAAATACTCATTGAAACCATTTAAATATATTTTCGGGATGAATTCAGTATATCTTGGAAACAATTATTTGTGGACGTCCTTTGAATCACTATTTTTGCCCTATGAAATTGAGTTATTCCTTCCACAGGGACTTCAGACAATCTATCTTGGCATGATAGCTTTCTCAGGCATAATGATTGGAATCGCATTTAACTTTCTCTCCGGCACTTTTTCTGACAGGTTGAACTCAAAGTTAGGCAGAAGAAGACCATTAATCATGATAGGTTCCATAATAGTTGTTCTATCGCTTATTGTATTCATCTTTATAAGAAACGGTGTTCTTGCAATATTCCTTATTTATATCTTAATAGAGATAGGTTCTAACATTGCATACGGGTCTTACCAGCCGCTCATAAGGGATGTAATACCATCATCCCAGAGAGGGACATCTTCAGGCATAGGTGGGTTCTTCACTCTAGTTGGCTCCGCATTCGGGTTCGGACTTTCAGGGCTTTTAATCGGATCTGGAAGAATAGAACTCGCTGTAATCCTTATACTTATTACCGTGGCTGTGGGTGCGTCTGTTACTGTTTTGACAATAAAAAAAGATGATTATATCAGCAATTCTGAAATAATCAGCAGGAGGATTCTTAGGATAATCAAGAGTGCCGCACGATCTGAAAAATTTAGGTGGATGGCCATTGCAAATTTTTTCATTACTGTCGGTAGTTCTGGGCTGGTGTTTTTTGAGTATTACTATTTTGAATATTCACTTGATTTGAAAAATGCTGCAATATATGTTGCCATAGCCGGCGTTACTATTCTGTTGATATCCGCTGTATCAACAGTGGGAATCGGCGTGCTCGCAGATAAGGTAAATAAGGATTTACTCTTACTTATATTTCCTCTTTTAAGTGGATTCAGTATCCTATTAATTTCTTTTATACATGCATTTT
>JAKAAE010000192.1 GCA_021797225.1 Thermoplasmata archaeon
CAGTTCTAATTTTATCCTCTTCAGAAAGCCTGCTTAATTTTTGTATATTATACTTGTTAGCGTGTATTAAATCACGTTTATCTGGATTCCAATATTTGTCAACAGAATATAAAAGATCGCCATTCATAACAGAGTACATGTTTCCCGTTAGTTTCATGCGAACACTGAGTATTCTATTAAAAAGGTATGACTGATAGGCGTGTATAAAAAGCATTGAAAGATTTCTCGGGAAAACGCTGAAGGCGTTATTGTATGTTTTTTCTCTGGAAATATACCCGAGAAGAGCCCTCTCGAAGGTTAGATGATCAGGAAACTCTTTCAATGCAAGTTCTACATCCTCTGTTTCCCCGTAATGTTTTCTGAAGTCATCGGTATCAAATTCTGGATCGTATATGTAAAGTTTTACTGCGTCTGAATATCTATTTTGCAGAATAAATTTTCCTATTTTGTGGGTATTTGCCCTGATGCTTCCGAAACGCTGAAATCCATAGAAGTTGGGGAAACCGTGATTATTGATTATCTGATTTATGGTTTCATTTATTTTTTCAGTGCTGTCTTCATCGGATTTGACAGTAACTGTAAATTCATTGCCAAGCAAATCTCCAAGTTTTATCATGTGATCGGTGCGAAAACTTGAAATTATCTCAACATCTTTTATAGATAGATTATTTATTTCCATATTGCCCGGAAGGTGTATACAGAAATACTGGGTGGTTATTCCTGTTTTATCCTTTGTGCCGGCGTATGTTATCCTTTTATTGCTTATGTGGAGTCTATCCGCCAAATGTATCAAAAATTTATTTGTGTCCCAGTTTGTCAGCCTGATTTGCAGTATAATATACTTACCATCAATCTTTTCTGGTATTTTAATTGGAATTTCGTTTACAATGAAACTTTCAGGGCCATATTTTATTTCTCCCTTAATTCCGGGAGTTGTGGTGGAATACCCATCTATTCCTATTTTGGCATCTTCCATTATGCATTATGCTTTTATCGTATATTGAAGTACTGGGAAGATTCCTATAAGTTATCTTTTTTTGTCATGCTTGATTATAGCATAAAAACAGGTAGGTTTGTGTTTTAAATTGGAATTGGGGGCACTGCCGGTAAAGCTAGAGTTTATAATAATATGTCTGTTCAATTAACCCATTATTTGTTCTTTTTATCCCAATAATATGCTCTTCAACCATTTCATTTAGTAAGAATTCCAGTTCATTTTCCACGAGTATCTGGGCTCCGATTTTTAAATAACCCTCTTTTGATCTGTCATCTGTGCTATATTTCCCGATTATTTTATCAGCTATTTGAACCTGGGTCATCTCATGGTTCTGCAATATTCGTATAATATCGGTTTGATCCATACGTATTAAAATACAGATTGTTATAAAAAGCTTTCATATTAAATATTTGTACTTTAAAATTAGATGTTACAGAAAACCAGTCGCTTAGACAATAGTTTCAGTAAATTCCGGAATTCTGATAGTTCGGTGGTTCCGAAACTATCCTAATGTCGTGTGGATGGCTTTCTTTTAATCCGTTGTTTGTAATTTTCACAAATATTGCCTTTTCCCTGAGTTCGTGAATATTGGCAGCACCCAGGTATCCCATCCCTGTTTTAATGCCACCAACAAACTGGAAAAGATTCTCTGAAACCTTGCCCCTGTATGGTACTGAACCTTCCACTCCTTCAGCGATGAATTCATTGTTTCCCAGCTTTCCGTATCTGTCTGATTTTCCAGCTTTAATTGCACCTATGGATCCCATTCCACGGTAAGCCTTGTATTTTCTACCATTTATAATCATTTCAGTTCCAGGGCTTTCCTCGGTACCTGCAAGCAAGGACCCCAGCATGACCGTTGAAGCTCCGGCCGCAAGAGCCTTTATCATATCTCCGGAGTATCTTATACCTCCGTCTGCAATAACCGGTATACCTGATCCTGAAGCCACATCTGCCACATCTGATATTGCTGTTAATTGTGGAACGCCAACACCTGCAACTATCCTTGTGGTGCATATCGAACCTGGACCGATTCCGACACGTAGACCATCGACACCGATTGAGATAAGGTCATCTGCCGCTTCAGCAGTCGCAATATTTCCAGCGATAATATCTATACTTATTTCCTTTCTTATCTTCTTCAATGATGATAATACATTATTGTTATGGGCATGTGCTGTATCTATAACCAGGAAATCTGATCCTGCCTTTTCAAGATTTATTGCCCTGTCTATATCATATGCGCCTATGGCAGCGCCTACCATTAACTGACCCTGTTCATCCCTAGAGGCGTTTGGAAATTTTTCACGTGTTTTAATATCCTTGGCTGTAATCAATCCCATTAACCTACCGCGGGAATCAACAAGTGGAAGTTTCTCAACTCTATTTTTATATAGTATGTATTTAGCATCTTCTATAGAAACATTTTGATCTGCAGTTATAACATCTTTGGTCATTATATCCTTTACAGGACCTTCAGAATCTGAAAATTCCAGGTCCCTCTTTGTTAAAATACCTATAAGTTTGCCTGAGGATACAACCGGTAACCCTGCAATATTCTTTGTTTTCATCAGTGTCCTTGCAACATTTACTGGTGTTTCTGGGTCAATTGAAAACACATCCCTTATTATTATACTCTCCTCTTTTTTAACCTTTTTAATCATTTCTATCTGTTCATTTGATGACATATTTCTATGAATAATTCCCAGTGCACCATATCGTGCCATAGCTATTGCCATTGGGTCTTCAGTTACAGTATCCATTGGGGAGCTAATTATTGGTATACGGACCTTAATATGCCGTGAAAAACTGCTTGAAACGTCAGCATTTTTCGGTTCTATTGATGAATGCAAAGGTTTCAGTAACATATCATCAAATGTATATCCTTCTTTTACATTTTGAAATTTTTCTTTAAACATGGAAAAGTAAGACTTATAGACTATTTAAGATTATTCATAAGTGGTAATTTATATCTTACCAGTTTCCAATACTTAATTTTTGTCCTACCATGTCATATTTATAGAATGATTTAATTTTCAATTATTATGAAAACAGTGAAGAAGA
>JAKAAE010000193.1 GCA_021797225.1 Thermoplasmata archaeon
TTGAGATTAATTTATCTTTATTGGCTAATTTATGGCAGTTATTTCTAATTTCAAATCAGTATTTTTTATTCTGTATTTTAATCTCTTTCAGCAGCTGATTATACATATAATCAATATTTGATGCTGTATGCACAGTGATACCCTTATCAGACAGATAGTTTTTGAGCTGGTCCCTTGAAATAACGTTATTTGTATTCCCTATTTTTTCTTTTATTACGGAGGGTATCAATTTTATAAGGTTCTGCCTTTCAACAGATTTCATATTTTTATCAATCTTTTTTTTAGCTTCCCTATTGACCTTATCAATCTTCATCTTCAGTTCGGGGTCCAGTGGGAAATCAAAATTTATTCCCTTATCCATCCAGAAATTTCTTATATAGTTATCTATTTCTTCCCCTTCATAATCTATAACTTCATTATCAAAATACTGTAGCATATCATGGATAAGAGAATCTATTGATTTCTCATTGACTTCTCTGGTCAGCGGCAGGACCTTCTTTTCATCATTATCATCCAGCAGATCGTCAATATTGAATGTGTTCAATTCCGAAAACCAATCTGCTTCCTCATGAAATTTATATCCTACATCGTTTGATATATACATGATATCAAGTTCTGCAATCCTGTTTCTATACTTCTTGCAATCTATGGAGGAGCAGTCCATATCTTCATCCTCAAATCTCTTTATGGAAAGAACAATAGACTTTATTCCATTGTCTATTGCATTCTTCAGGAATTTTGCTGCCCCACCCATACGTTTATCCCACTCAAAACTTATTACTATATCCACATCCGTGGAATAATATATAGAAAGTTCATTCTGCCTGGAATATTTTACAATGCTGTTCCACAGTAATTCCATTTTATCTTTCATACTAGACCACAATACAGATAATTAAGATAAAACTAATATAAAAGGATTTTTAATATTATCTGTCATGCTTCTAAAATGCACTATTTTTAATGTGCCTTTTCCAGACCAAATTTATTATAGTAACCCTGTAAAGCACCTGATTTTATTGCATTGAAAACCTTCTCTGAATCATCGTCGTGAGTTTCAGTTAAAACCCATGAAAATTTCCTTTCCGTGTTATCGGGAATGCTGTATTTGAATTTCCAATATCTTGCCTCGCTTTCCCATAACACTCCGTAATCGGCTTCTCCAGACATGAGTTTTTGGGGTATTTCCCTGTGATGGAGGTCGCATATTATGGCCTCTCCCTTCAGGTCTCCGTAATAACCACATTTTTTCTCATAATATTTTTTGAACACCATGCCTAAGGCTGAAAGACCAGAGTTTGGTATAGCCAGCCTCTTCCTGTCTATTTCGCACAGATCGGGCTTTCCCATATTTCCGGACCATGCAATGCATACATGGTCCTGAAAAGCAACACACCGATCACGTACGTTCATCCTGCGGATTAGATCATTATCGATGCAGATTATGTGAGGAATTCCATCTATCTGCAGGTTTCCCAGGGAAATCGGTACGCCATTTGCCCTTTTCCTGACAAGAACTGAGGGCAGCGTTTCAACGTAAAGTTTAATACCTACAGTCTCAAAATATGAGATGATCTGAGGTGCGATAAACCACTTGCTGCCGGATACGGACATTTTAACGCCCTCAGTGTACCCAAAAAAATCAGAAACTATATCAAATCCAGGGGATGCAAATTTCATTATCAATAATGATCTAGATATATAAATAGATTATTTGTTCTAACCTTTTCATAAAAACTAAAAACACAAAGCTGTTAGTTATTTAACTTTGATTATTTTCCTTAAGTTTTTGAGTCGGATAACGGGGTGAAAAATAATAAAATACTTTCAAGGATACGAGGTTGTAATTTTAATTTCATTCTTTGTAGTAAGTTTGATGGTTTTCGACCTAAATATACTGTAGATGTTAAGTCAATGTATAAATTTTGAATTTATTTGCATAAATTATGAAATATAACAAAATATATTAATTTTCGTTTTTTTTTGATATATTCAACAAAAATAATAACGTATTTATAAGTTAAATGTATATACAACTTGTAAGGTGAAAGTATGGTACAGGGTAAATTAGAGACTGTAAATTCGGTTGCAGAGGATATAGAGAAGAATGTAATAGTTAGAACATACATGGGTAGACCTTCGAAATTGCATGAAAACCAGATGTGCATACTCAAAAACTGTATAGAAGAAAAAAAAGTCTGCACAGTACGTGAAATCCAGAAATATATTGAAGAAGAATTTGATGTTACTTATTCATCGAAGGAAGTCAGGGAAATACTCAGGAAATTCAACCTTAATTATTATCCGTTACTGAGAAAATACACATATGCAAGTTATTATGATGAAAAAATTATTAAGAAATTTGATTTTTAACTAGTACTTTTATTTATATTTATCTTTTTTACAGAGTGTGGGACACTATTATTTTATAATCTACCCATATTGAACAGATTATGCCATGTGCCTGTGCAGAACAGTGCACTGTATATTCTGTCATTTCTCCTCTGTGCAACATTCCATCTAAGCATCTTCTTATCTGCAGCAAATCCGGATTCTGAATTGCTTCTCTTATGGTATTCTTCCATGTAATGCATGGTATTCTCTACAAACTCTCTCATGGCATCCTTCCATTTCCAGGAACCATTAAGTGTTGAATTCTTCTCTGGAATTATGAATACTTTCGTATTGCCAAGATCATCCATGTATAATCGGAATGAGTAGTACCTGTCCAGACGGATTGAATCCATTTTCATATTGATTGATGCAAGCATTTTGATTGCCCTGTCATATGCCTGCCTCTAAGATTTCATTGATGATCCAATGGCTATGTATAATCTGGTTTCAAGTTCCATTATATTGAATGAAAATGCAAACAGCCTCTTCTTATCCCCCTTAGTGCTACCTTTATTATCCCTGTTTCCATGACCCTCCTTTGCCAAATCCTTCAATCTCTGTGCGTATGATTCATAGTTCTTCTTAACTGTAAGGCCATAGCCTGTGCCGTCACCTGCTGCATTTGAATTGTTTACACCCTTTTTCTTCAATATCAA
>JAKAAE010000194.1 GCA_021797225.1 Thermoplasmata archaeon
CGATGCAAGAAAATGATATTTAATCTTTCCCAAGGCAAGGTATATGTTACTTCATAACAGATATTATTATTTACTGCTCATTTTTAACATATAGGCGTAAAGTCCCATGTACCAGCTGGAAAGGATATCACTCGAATAAAATCATGAAATTTTAAAACCACTCTCCAATATATCTTTTGATTTTTTCTCTACAATATTATTCACCATATTCCTTGCCTCTGAAGTATCAGAGAAAGCCGTCTTGATGGCCATTGCAATTAAGGGCATATCATCCTCAGTAAATCCCATTTGGGTTATTTCAGTTACCCCTAGTCGCAAAATTTGGCTGTCAACCTTTCTATCTGGCAATGGAAAAGGCGTGGTAATAATACCAGAATTAGATAATTTCTTCGCAGCATTTTCAGATGTAAATGATTCCGGCGAAACAAGGCCTAACTGATGTGTGGACGTATACCCTTTATTCTCCAGAATGACGTTCATTCCCACATTTACGAGCTGTTCAGCAAGTGATTTTGCATTTTTAGTTATCCTTTCAGCAAACTTTTTGCCATCCTTCTTCCAGTTTAAAAGTGTTCTAGCAAGCATTATATATCGACTGTAATCGGGTGTTGCCATGTCATTGGAAGTGGTAAATACCACTTTGTTGTAGAGTTCCCCGTTATTGGTTAAAATCACTCCACCTAATGGACCTGCCATAGTTTTCTGTGTGGATCCGCTAATTGCTGCAATTCCGTACTTTAATGGATTGGGAAACTGATTTCCAATTATGAGGCCCAAGACATGTGCAGCATCATACCATATAGGTACTCCGCTCGCAGATCTCTTTAATTTAGTGAAGTCTGGAGGAAACAGAATTAAAGATGATCCCTCTATCAGCAACTTTAAATTTTCTTCAGATGTCAACCTGGATAACCTGTCATAATCAGGTTCAAGATTCTCCCAATCATAAGGGGTATCTGTAATTTCCAATCCTCTAAACCCGGAGTAACCATTTCCATGCCAGGTAGGATGCCCTAGTGGGGTTGGAGTTGCAACAATTTTATCTTTCACAGATGTCAATGCGTGTATTAATATAGCATCTGCAATAGAACCTGATAATGGTCTCCATTCTGCGTACTTCGCTTCAAATACATCTTTAAGGAGATCATCTGTTATCTGTTCAATGCTATCAATATATTCTCCACCCTCGCTATATCTTTGCCCCGGAATTCCAAGAATGGCTCTCCTGGTCAGGTCATTGTATTCTAACGCATTGGTTGAATCCCATAGGATGGATTCAGAGGCTACCAAATTCAGGCATGTTCTTCTCCAGTTATTATGATTCATCAATGCTTTGTCCAGCTCTTTTGAAATTATATCGACATTTTTTACATTTTCCATTTATTTCACCTTTGTCATTTAATAATACTTTTTATTTACATATTTATTTGTACCCCATATTAAAGGGTAAACTTTCCGATTGTTTCTATATCATCCCTATTATGTATTTTCAGCATTATGAATATTATACATAAAGGTGTCCAGATAGCTAATGCAATCGGGGCAAGATAATATGGATAAACGAACGGATAAATAGAAGCATACAGCGCATATAATATTAGAACAGTCCCTACTATTGGCAATAATGCCGAAAATACCAGTCTAAATTCTTTAATTCGTACATGGTAACGAATAAGTGATATATTCGTTATGCTGTGAACCATGATTGTCCCGACAGTAGCCATAGTAGCCAGTAAAAATACAGCATCTATCACCGGGCGTATTGCTAGAAAGGCGAATAACATCACTATTCCACTTATAGCAGTAATCGCAATAAGAGAAACATAAGGCGTCTGATACTTTATATGGGATTTGCCCAGGTATTTTGGGAAAATTTCATCCCTTGCCATTCTATATACTAGTCTGGAAACATTGACCATTTGGCCATTGATAGCATTAAGATTGGCACTGAGCACTATTACAGAGAGGATAAGGGTGGCGGCGAGCCCTATTTTTGCATTGACAACAGTAAAACCTGGAAGAGGTAAGGCAGCAAAAGCGGCCATATTGTTGTATCCCCATCCTATTGTCAGAGCATATGAAGAGATGACAAAAACAAATCCAGCCATAAGAACTGTAAAGATAATCGCTTTTCCGGTATTTTTCTTTGGACTTTTTGCTTCTTCGCCTAATGAAACTATTGTGGTATAACCTCCAAAGGATAAAAGAGCCAGTATCATACCCAGACCTACCCCACTCAATCCTGCAGTGCCCGGAGTAAAAACATAACCGGTATTAGAAGAAGGGCTCAATACAATAATTATCAATGAAACAATGACCAAAAATCCACTTTCAATTAATCCGGTAATAAAATTAAAGCCGACTGCCTTTTTTATTCCCACATACTGAATGGAGATAGCGAAAATCAATGTGATCACCCCTATTAACAACATAGTATATGTTGAAACCGGTTTTCCTGTGAAAAATGAATAAGCAGCCCCGATAAAATAACCGTTCCATAGGGCCAGGAATGCAACATTGTTTATCTGGTAAAATAATTGGTATAATCCCGTCATCACACCGGTTCTTGGGCCTATGCCATTGGAGACATAACTAAAGAAACCTCCGGAACTAGCAATTTTTTTCGAATACTGTATAGCCGTATTTACATTAATCAATATAGCTATTGTCGCAACCAAAAAAACAAGTGGTGTTGCTGAAAGTGCAACACCTGCTATTCCCGTTATTAATATCGCAGCCGTAATTGATGGGCCGATAACCGCCAATCCCTGTACAGATAGGTGACTTAAAGAAAGAGCATTTCTTTTTAATTCACCCGTTTGTTCCACTTCCGATGCCATAATATAATCATGCACCAAAGTTCATATAACGTTTATTGCAACATATTGCATATTTAAATAGATTCATTTTCAATAATCCTTTCGAGTATTTTTCTCTCCAACTCCCTAGATTTCCTACTCAGACTAGATGGGGAAAGC
>JAKAAE010000195.1:0-687 GCA_021797225.1 Thermoplasmata archaeon
TCAACTGTTTGGTCCATAAGTTCATAATAGAGGTCTCCGGAATAGTTTTCATTTCCTTCATCCATTACGCGCCTGAAAATAGGTGATTCTACGGTCCTTATAACAATTCCATATTTTGTTGCGAATAGCAGCCAGTGGTTTATATCCTCAAATTCTACAGGGGTTAAATCTTCAGAGTCAATGGCCCTGCCTGTCTGTATAAGGAAAAATACCTCCCATGTTTTAACATTGTTGTCAATCAGTAGTTTTAGAAGAGATGGTAATTGATGTATATTTTTTCTCATTACCACCGAATTTATCTGTAATTTCATATTTTTTGCATTGAAAAGTTTAATCATGTCAATTGTTTTGTTGTACACGCCGTCCCCTCTTAACCAGTCGTGCATTTCACGGTTTCCGTCCAGTGATAGGGATGCAGAAAGTATATGATGTGCCTTGAAATAATCTATTCTTTCCGGTGTCAATAGATCTGTAGCAGCAGGGCTTATTGATACTGGAATCTCATATTCATTTGCTGTTTCAATAATTTTATTTATATCATTACGGCGCATCATATCGCCGCCTGTGAGGATAAGAATAGGGTATGGCTTTCCGAAATCACGGATTGATTTTATAAACGCCGATGCTTCTTCAAAGTTCATTTCATCTGGCAATGGTTTCTCCAGTGCAGAGGCCCTGCAATGCCGG
>JAKAAE010000195.1:697-2970 GCA_021797225.1 Thermoplasmata archaeon
AGTTTCCCAGAATATGAGTATTGGCTTTTCATTATAGTTAATCATAATTTAACAGATGCCAATAGATATAATAAAATAATGAAAAATTGTGAATATATTTTCAAAAAGCAGATAGATTAAATAAGTGAAGGAAAGATGCTAATTAAAAACAGCATATGAGTGTTCAACTTACCTCTAACATATAATTAATGAAAAACATTTAATCAGCAATTAGAACTCAATAATAGTGATCTGTAGCCTTTAATTTTAGACGGTTATAATTGAAGAATATATAGAACAAAATATTCACTAGATTATTTACTGTGCTTTATCGGAAAGCCCACAGGCCTTAGCCTTGGAAGTATTTCAGCTCACAAATTTGCTTTTTCATTTTCATAAATGACCGTAGATATAAATATATTTGAATCAATAAAAAGATTACATATTTTTAGAAAGCGCCCCGAACGGGATTTGAACCCGTGTCACAGGCTCGACAGGCCTGTATGATAGGCCGCTACACTATCGGGGCAACCTTGTATTCCCGTAATTGTATAGTTTTATATAAACATTTTTTATTTTTTGTAAATTCTGAGGAAAAACCAGAGAAAATACGATACCATGAGAATACCGGACACGAGTTCCAGGACAATCCTAATGAACAGGGATTTTTGATAAAAAGATGCTATAATGATTGCCGAATTAATGCCCATGACAGTTAATAAAATTATCATAAATTTTTCAGGAGGAATTCTTTTATTCTGCTTATACAGTTCCATGATATCACTGTCAATTGTATCCATGCTATATAATCCGTTTATGTTTATTACGATTTTACGTCTAATGCCGATATCGTTTATTACTAAACTATTGAGTGAAATATAGTTTAATCACCAATTCGTTTAAATAATTAATTACTATTAATGTATGTTGCCTTATGGGAGACATCGAATTATTATCATGGAATTATAAAGATACACCCGATACATTCAGCGAAATTATCAAACGTGATTACCGGTATTTTGAGTCTATGATGGAATCCAGATCCATTAAAAATTATGTTATCCTTGTTACATGCAATAGAATTGAAATATATTTCCGGCCTGAAGAGATTTTAATGGGCAGCATTGAAGGATCATTATATCTTGAATATCCCGAGTCCGTAAAACATCTGTTTATGGTGGCTTCAGGCCTTGAATCTATGGCTATTGGCGAAAATGATATTTTAAGGCAGATAAAATCATCCTTTGACATTGCTTCCAAAAGAGGAAAGCTGGACAAATTTTTATCCTATACATTCCGTAAAGCCCTTTCTGTTGGAAAGGATGTGAGGACACTCACTGATATTTCACATGGAAAAACGTCCCTATCATCCATAAGCCTGGATATTATAGAAAGCCAGTATGGTTTGGCAGGGAAAAAGTTATGTATAATAGGAACAGGGAAAATGTCTACTGCACTCTTAAATTACCTTGCAGGTTCAAAAACTATTGTAACTGTTGCTGGAAGAACTATTGATCATGCGAGGGATCTGGCAATAAAGTATGGGGCTGATTATTCAGATACCAGCAATATTCCGTCGTTAATAAAATCTAACGAAATAATAATCGCTGCAACATCGTCAAAGAATTATATAATAAGAGCAGAGGATTATTCCACTATTAATGAAAATAAAATCATGATTGACCTTTCCAACCCCCCAAATATAGAACAGGCAATGAATGAATACATTGCGTTTTATGACCTGGACAGAATATATAGTATTTCCAAGGAAACAAGGGAGCATAGAAAGCTTGAAATTAAGAAAGCGGAAGAAATCGTTGAGAATGAATTGACACTGTACACCTCCAAAATCAACGAAATGAAGTCCGATGATATTATTGCGGCATTTTACAAATTTGCCAACCAGATAAAACAGGATGAGCTTGAAGAGCTGGCAAGGAAAACAGACATAAAAGAAGCCCAGATGGAAATCATAGACATAATGATGAATTCATTTACAAAAAAACTTCTTGCACCCTATACAGATTCTATAAAAAACTTTATCAAAAACAATGAAAACTATTCGTATATTCTTGAAGAGTATGATACAATGCTCGGGAATATGGTGAAAAATGGAAAGAAGGCAGAGATCAGAAAAAAGTAGAACATACATTATTTAAGAAACTAAGTTATTTTAAAATAAAAAATTTATTTTTAGATCAGGCGCCGTGGAAAAATAAACCATGGTAAAGGGGTGCATAATCCCCGCCATATGCTATCAACCCGCCATTGTTGTATGGTATTGCTCCATTAAA
>JAKAAE010000029.1 GCA_021797225.1 Thermoplasmata archaeon
TGGTTAGAATACCTCGTATCAATTCCATTAAGGATAGATTCCTAATTTCTTGTATGTTTAAGGAGAGTTTCGCCACTAGATTTGTATCAATTCCTTTAAGGATAGATTTTCAATAATATCAGTGCTGACCCTTCTGTTTTTTCTTCAGCGTATCAATTCCTTTAAGGATAGATTTTCAATAATGCCAGGAAGAGGATCCGGAAGAGGCTTCGGTATGTATCAATTCCTTTAAGGATAGATTTTCAATTAGTAGAAACTTGCTTTTGAGCTAATATAGGTATTTGTATCAATTCCTTTAAGGATAGATTTTCAATCTAAAAATCCACCGATTAAACCGCCTATTACGAAGTATCAATTCCTTTAAGGATAGATTTTCAATTTTCCCGTTTTTCATATAATAATATGCGGCTAAATCGTATCAATTCCTTTAAGGATAGATTTTCAATTACTTACCGAAGGGGTGGAAATTATGAGCATAGAAGTATCAATTCCTTTAAGGATAGATTTTCAATACTCTCAACACGGGCAAACTTCAACACGGTAGTACAGTATCAATTCCTTTAAGGATAGATTTTCAATATCCTAATTTTGAAATCATAATATACAATCCAAATCCGTATCAATTCCTTTAAGGATAGATTTTCAATCCATATCCCTATCCGTTCCGCCGTAAACAATAGTTGTGTATCAATTCCTTTAAGGATAGATTTTCAATGTTTTGAGACCTGAGATTGTAGCCACGTAGTTATTAGTATCAATTCCTTTAAGGATAGATTTTCAATGATATGGATTATATCGCTTAGCCCTTTGTGAGCATCGTATCAATTCCTTTAAGGATAGATTTTCAATACGTGAATTTTGAAAGAACCTTCGCTAACTACAAATGTATCAATTCCTTTAAGGATAGATTTTCAATTTCAGCATCTGGCCATTTCTGCAACGCAAGTTTTTCGTATCAATTCCTTTAAGGATAGATTTTCAATCCTATTCCTCTATGCCCTCTTATACCGGCTCGAATGTATCAATTCCTTTAAGGATAGATTTTCAATTTAAAAATGAAAGGATATAGACAGGTTTCACTTCCTGAGTATCAATTCCTTTAAGGATAGATTTTCAATATTGGGTTCAGGAATGGCACGAATTCGCTTACGACTGTATCAATTCCTTTAAGGATAGATTTTCAATTATATCCCACGTCCAGGGCGTAGCCTCATCCTGAGAGTATCAATTCCTTTAAGGATAGATTTTCAATCGAGAAAGGGAACGGCACAGCAAACCAGTATATAAAGGTGTATCAATTCCTTTAAGGATAGATTTTCAATCATGACTGACTGGGAATATGCCTCCATGCCCATTCCAGTATCAATTCCTTTAAGGATAGATTTTCAATTTTCGGGAAGTATTTAGCTCTCTTTAACATGATTAAGTATCAATTCCTTTAAGGATAGATTTTCAATTAATTCGTGCCGTCCAGAGTGAAGGGCGTAACAAGGTATCAATTCCTTTAAGGATAGATTTTCAATCGTTTGCCGATATATCCCCTTGATGGAATATATACGTATCAATTCCTTTAAGGATAGATTTTCAATTTCTACGACATCAGGACTTAGCGTGAACCCGAATGCGTATCAATTCCTTTAAGGATAGATTTTCAATTTATAGTTGCTATGCTTTCCCATGCTCCCGTTGCGTGTATCAATTCCTTTAAGGATAGATTTTCAATTTAATGGGGTGTATAAATCGCCTGTAGATTTCATGTATCAATTCCTTTAAGGATAGATTTTCAATTTTTTCATCTCCTGTATTGTGATTTCTTCTTGAATAGTATCAATTCCTTTAAGGATAGATTTTCAATTTCTCCAAGAAAAATGACACACAGGCGCACGATTGGGTATCAATTCCTTTAAGGATAGATTTTCAATCTCAAGGATTGACACACACGCCCCGCCTGCACAGATGTATCAATTCCTTTAAGGATAGATTTTCAATATGATGGAGGAGTTCGCCAGGAATGAAGAGCCCACGTATCAATTCCTTTAAGGATAGATTTTCAATCGAATGGGATATACTCCCCAATCACCATGAACAGTAGTATCAATTCCTTTAAGGATAGATTTTCAATTTCGGGGATTTCCGAGACGCCCAGTTCCTTGAGTTTGTATCAATTCCTTTAAGGATAGATTTTCAATGCTATCATCGCCAGTATGAAGACAAAGGCTGTTATGTATCAATTCCTTTAAGGATAGATTTTCAATCGGAACACCGGTTATAATCCCTGTACAATTCGTTGTGTATCAATTCCTTTAAGGATAGATTTTCAATAGTTCTTGGACTTCATAGACCTTTAAGAATTGGATATGTATCAATTCCTTTAAGGATAGATTTTCAATATGTACAACCACAAATACGCTCAGTCTTCCGGCTAAGTATCAATTCCTTTAAGGATAGATTTTCAATCAATGTGGCAAACGGTTTTTTTCCACAGTTGGCACAGTATCAATTCCTTTAAGGATAGATTTTCAATGATATTCTTTTTAAGTCCTTGTTCATTCCGTATTTAGTATCAATTCCTTTAAGGATAGATTTTCAATTATGTACAACAAGCAATACCATAAGCCTACCAGCGAAGTATCAATTCCTTTAAGGATAGATTTTCAATTGTAAGGCTTTAGCAATAAAGAATATCAGGATTATTAGTATCAATTCCTTTAAGGATAGATTTTCAATCGCCGCCAATTCGAACCCATTACTCGGGATCACAACGTATCAATTCCTTTAAGGATAGATTTTCAATAGGATTCTTTGGAATAAGCGAGCTTGTTGGAACACGTATCAATTCCTTTAAGGATAGATTTTCAATTTTAGAAAGCAGGCTCACCATTTCACCGGCTCCAATCGGTATCAATTCCTTTAAGGATAGATTTTCAATGTGGTAATGCTTCTTGATGTCTTCTTCCTGGTAAGGGTATCAATTCCTTTAAGGATAGATTTTCAATCAGCCGGGGGAGATCGGGGTAAAGGTCAATGAGAGCCGTATCAATTCCTTTAAGGATAGATTTTCAATTACAAGTTCTCTCTCGGAGACATGGTTATAATCAGGGTATCAATTCCTTTAAGGATAGATTTTCAATTGTCTGGCTGTCTATGAATGATACAGATGTAACATTGTATCAATTCCTTTAAGGATAGATTTTCAATAAGATATCTCACTAGTACTATAAAAATATTATTAAATTGACCAAGACACATATAAAAATATTTTAATACGATTATATTTTTATTTATATACTCGAAATACATTATCATCTATTATTCTAGAAAATTATCACTCTTATATTTTTGTTCCCCAAATTTAAGTTCTTGGAATATCTGGCTATCCATAATTTTCCACACATATACAATTTCATCAGTCTTTAAAGATTTTTTTAGTAAATATTCAAGTTCCATTATTTGAGACTTATTTAAATTTCCACGAAAAACACTATTTTGTATGTGAATCAGATATAATTGACAGATTTTTTTAAAAATTTCTGTCCGATCTGCATGCACATCATATGAAACTATAATAAACATCTAATATTTTACCTCCATATTGAAGGGAACATATTGTGCAATATTCATATAATTCTTTATTAATTTAAATAATTCTATTTTTAACAGTTCTCTATTAGAAATATTCCGATTTAACTTTCCATAAAAATATGATTCGTTCAACCATCTCTCCCACTCCTTAAGAAAGTCCTTTCTTCCATTATCATTTAAAAGTATACCATTTCCCTCTTTATGAAAACTATTTTTTGTGATAATATTCTTCTTTATAACCTTCAGAATAAACTTGTCTACAAGAAACGGCTTAAAAACTTCCGAAATATCGAGTACAAGAGAGTAACGTGAGGTTTCAGGTGAATGGTAAAAAGATATAGTTGGATTTAATGAAACATAACGTGATTGTGTTACAAGTTCTGAATAAAGCCTAGAATTGCCAAAGGAGATCAATGTATTACCAAAATTATCTGGGGGATGTTTCACTCGCTTGTTAATTTTAAAGGTATCAGGAAGTAGTGAGTCCAACTTTTCGTAATAGTTTTTTCTCATCCTTGCTTCTATCAACATTAATTCTTCAACGGAATTGCCTTTAATCTCACTTACATCAAAATTAATTCCATACTGCGAAAGGAAGCTTTTCATATTCACTCTTATTCCTTCCACAAGCCGGTTACAAAGGTCTAATCGCCTCTCTTTATTGAGATATAGTTTAACCTGTTCTATAGTAAGATCGCCACTGAAATATTGTTCCTTTGGCCAGAAACTCCCAACATAATTGCCATAATATCCAAAGAAATTTAATACAATATTATGCTTTGCTGAAGTATTTAAGGCTCCACTAGTTACACTGCACCCACCGTATATATTCAAAGATCTAATATTTTCTACAGGTATGCGCCTGAAACCGTCCCTTGAATTAAATCGTAATACTGATTCCTCAGCCTGTAGAACCCCATTTCCCAAAATATAAAAATTTTCTTTCATGACCAACAGAGCTCCTGATAACTGCATCCCTTACATACGGGTATTTTTACGGGCTTAGGGCATGCCCCATCTAGAATCCTGTTCATTTCTAAAATTTTAGCATCTACTTTTTCAGAATTTTGTTCTACTTTAATTTTCTTCCTTACCTGAACAAGATGTATAAAACCTACCACTTCTTGCTCTGTAATTTCTGATAAGATTTTCATATAATACTGAACCTGTAAAATTTGTGGTTCTGAAATAGATTTCCCTTTTTTTATTTCATGTATTTCAAGTACATTATTTTTTGATATAAAGTCGATCTGGCATATCCCATCTATAATCAATTCCTTTTTATTTCGCAAAAATGAATAACTATCCAGCACCTTACCAACCTGTACGTGCTCATTTTCACTGAAGTTACCATATATGTTTTTATGTTGGAGCCAGAATCTAGTGTTGCATGTGGCAAAATTAAAGAAATCTAACCCCTTAATATTGTATTTTTTATAAGAATATGTTGTCATCATTTTCTGCATTCACCTCCTCTGGTTTTAATAATTTTTGGGAAACAAACATTTGGTTATATAAAACTTTGAGCATTTTCATATAATATTCTGGTTTTTCAGAACCACAGATAATATTGTAAATATTTTCTTGTATCTTTAATGCAAATTTAGATCTATTTAGAAAATCTTCGTTCGTCATAGCTATGAGACGGCCTCCTCGCCTGCTTGTTATACCTTCATATATTATGTTAACTTTTTGAATTTTTTCATAGAAATCTTTAACTACATATACTTTTGCAACTTCATTATATTCCATTTTATAGTGTGTTTTTGCATATACTATGTCATCTTCTGTTTCTTTTAGATCTGGTAGTTGAATTTTTATATTCCTCGTTATCCCTCGGAAATAACCAAAATTTATAAAAAAATTATTAATCCAGCTATGTATATCTAAAATGTCTTCCTGTGATAAATATAAATCATTATCTATTTCCCTTTCAAACTGATCTATTTTAAAATATCTTTGCATAAGGGGCACTTTGGCCACTAATGCGTGTACCTGGTCCCTTAAATCATGATTTCCAGAAAATCTAGAAACTGTATATAAAAATCCAGCCATATGATTTTCACAGTAACACGCGCTAAAATTTTTTGGCGATAATGAAATTTTTTCAGTTATGTATTTCATGATGTCCTTATAATTTAAATTAACTTTACTGTCCAAATTTTTAAGGACCTTTATCTGTTCAGTATTAACATGTATGAAAATTGATGCGTTTATTCCAGATCTTCCACTTCTACCTATCCTCTGCCAGAAATTTTCATAATAGGGTCCCGGTTCTAAATGTGATATTAGCGGGTTAATATTTATTCCAAGTTCTGCTGCATTCGTAGCAACTATTAATTTTTCATCCAATTTTTTTACACTTTTATTTGTAGATCTATGATAATAACCAGTCATTTCCAGTGGAAATATCCCTTCTCCGTTAAGTCTATATATAAATCTCTCTGCATCAATTTTATGGTCAAACATGTACATAGTTTTTCCTTCCATATTTACATGCACTTTTTCGTTTATCAAAGGTCTGTTTGTAAATGTCAGGCTTAATTTACCGCTTATCTTTCTTGCGTTTGAATCATCATCTGTTGTTTCTACCTCTATTACGAATGGAATTATGCCATATTTTTGCAGAATTTGGATTAGCTTTTGATTAGGAGTTCCTGAAGAAAAAACAAACTTTAAATTATTCCCGGTTGCCCTTGAAAGTAGTATGAGTGCAATTATTTTACCTATGCTTTCCTCATCATAGGCATGGTATTCATCAATTATGAATAATGATATTCTCTTAAATAACTCTGACCACTGAAGTAATTTATTTTCTTTAATGGTGCCACCGTGCCGCTTATACGAATTTATATAAAAGCCGGAAACATAAAGTGATATAATATCTATATTGGTCAGCAGGATATCATTTTTTTCTAACTTTTCTGGTATTCCCCATAGTCTATCTTTCCTTTTATCGGCTCCTGTAACCTTGTCAAAATGTATTTCCTCTTCCATGGTCACAGATTGCTCTGCTATTTTATCATATAATTCTGCCATAATGGCATTTGTTGGCTCTGTAATTATAGATTTCGATCGACCAGTAAAAGACTGCGCAGAGGAAGAGAATGTGGGCAGTAGAAATCCAAATGTTTTACCAGCTCCAGTTGGTGCATGTATAAAAATGACATTCCCAGAACTTTTAATTGCATCGTTTGTATTATTTATAATATCTTTAAGTTCTTGTTCTGTCAATTTTTTGCCATTTTTTCTAACTTTTTGGATTAGGTATCCAATGTCATCCTCTCTTTTATTAAAAAAAAGTAGTATTTCCTGAAACCGATTCAGTTTAACACCTGAGAATTCGATCTCTGAGTTTTCCAGATATTGTGGACTAATTGTTATGCTTACTTCATCATCCGTATTTATTCATCCCCATAAAAATAATTTGCTATTTCGCTGGGTTTGACATTCTTTTTTATGATGTATCTGTCTGAATAATGATAAACAAAATCTGTTTTTATTGATCGTAATTTATCAAACCCATTTACAATTCCAGACGTAAATAAATTTACCCAGACATTATCCCTGTTATCGATAGATACCCTTCTACAAAAACCAAGAGTACTCTTCATATTTCCAAGTCTTATTGTAAATTTTTCTGGAAATCTATAGGACATGTTTTTATTATATATGATATAAAAATAAAAGTTATTGTTTGGAGAAAGACCCTGCCTTTTAATCCAGCTTCTGAAGGGCGACCTTTTAGATTTTATTATAGCCTGCTGGTCTGCATACCCCTCACTGAGAAATGATGTGGCCATATCATATACTCTCGTTTTCTGGCATCTGCCTATGGGAATACCAACAGTAGATACAAAATTGAAATTTTTTATTTCACTGTAATCAGGTTTATGTGATGTGTATTTAAAGGCAGTATTATATATATTGAAGCTAAAGTTTATGGCATAATCAAGAGCGATATCACCAATCCATGGATAGGTGGTGGTTGAACCCGAAGCTCCAGCATCGAGCGAACTGTTATAAAACAGTGGGTCTAAAAGTTGTAGCTCATATTTCTCCATCTTCTACTTCCTCTTTTCTTTTCGATCTTGAACTTTTTTGCTTTTTATTCCCAAACTTGGAATACTGATAAAGCGCGGTTATGTCACCTTGCAACTGCTCAAAACTATCTTTCATTTCCTCAAATGAGCTGTTATTGATGCGCTTTATTACCGAAGAAAGATCTGACCCATTAAGTAAACTAAAACTACCGGTAAGACTTTTTTCTGTGTTGTTTACCATATATTTTTCAATATTTTCCATGGTCACAGATTCATTTTCATTCCAGTCACGCGAAACAGTATAGGAAGAAATCGCCGGCTCGTTATGGCATCCACATAAGAATACAACATTGTTTTTTATATTGCTTCCTGTTATGCTTGTCTGTGCTCCGTAAGAATTTTGCTTCAAAACCGAAAGCGCGAATATCAACGACTCAGGTGTAGGGTCCACTAGTGTTAGAAAAGAAGGAAAATAGACTCCTGGAACTATATATTCTGTTTCAAAGAGCGATTGCCTGTTTTGGCCCTTTTCATTATCCCACATTGTTCCGTTATATGAAAGGGAATTATGGGTTAATCTCTCAGTCAGCAATGACTTGTCACGTATAGAATACGAGTTGCTGTAAAGGATTCTTGCCGGTAACATCCCCTGTCCTGCATTGTCGCCTCCACCAGAAACTACTGTATCGCCCATAATTCCACTTGCAGGATTGTTTAACTGTTCAACATTGTTTAGAGAGTTATAACGGTAACTTTGGTCTATTACATTGTATAATCTACAAAGTCTTATTCCATACAACTTCTCTTTTGATTTGAACTTTCTAGCAGGGATTTCTATAACCTCCTTCTCACTTATTCCATCTCCCATTTTAAAGCCTATAGTTTCGTCAGGTACTGTACTTCTGTCTATAAATGGGCCAATGGTTTCCCTTATTATTCCTATTACAATTCTATTTGGTCTATTCCTGGCCAGTAACGGTATCTGTGTCTCAACTTTATCTAATTCTTCGTCTCCAGCAAAATATTCTGCTCCTATTTTTGTTTTTATATATTCCCCTAATTCACTCATTCCTTCACCTCATTATTTTTACGACTAGCATATTCCTTAATTTTATTCCATTTCGCTATATTGTATAGCAGGGCAAATTGTGCTATAATATCCCTTTTTATACTCTGTGATGGCATCCCATTATATGTGTTCTCAATTATTTCCATAAATTTGTGTGCAAAGTTCAAACATGCCTCCTGTACTTCTTTAGAAGGTTGATCATTTCTTCTATTGGCGGTCTCGCTCAAGATTCCTGCTATTTTCTGTTCTATGTCCAGTTTATCGTTGTTGATCTTCCCTTTTTTGTCTCTTCTGTTTCTCTCATATACTGTAAAGGCCGTCCTGATTATCCATGAATAATCACTGTTTGAGCTCATTTTTGCATATTTATCAATAGGTAAGCTTATGTCTACCAGTTCCTCCATACCTCTTCTCTCTTTTTCTTCTATATTAACCACCTCAAATTGTTTTATACTGCTCATTATTTCCCCAATACGGAACATCAGGCTCGGTTTCTTTGTAACACTGTTCCATATAATCTGGTATATATTCATTTTTTGCTGTTCCAGTTTTGATATAACTGATGGTATATCTCTGTATCCACGGTCTAATTGCGCTAATTTGCCTAGCATATCAAGAAAATATTGAGCATAAATAATCTGGTCAATTCTTAACTCATCCAATCCGTAATCCCTTACCCATGAGGGTGCAGATTCCCATTTGAACGTATAGTAAAATGTGTCCTCTGATTCAAACATTGTCGAAATTTTCAACTTTATACCTGTTTCTGAGATTATTTTAATCAGGTTCCGTAAAAAGTAAAACTGTGAAATAATGTTTTTCCGTGGGTCATTATTTTTCCGGGAGTCTTTATCACCAATATCTAAAAATGTTATGTTATGGTAATTTATTATTGGGATGCTTAGATTGTTGGATAACCTGATTAAATAACTTTGGCTGACATCTTTATAAGACTCTTCACTATTATTTGCGATTCTAAGGTTCTCATAGTTTTGCAGAATATCACCAATATCAATAAAAGGAATATAATCTCCAATATATGTCTGTACACACAGTGTGCTAGTTTTACTATAATTCTCTGTTCTAATTTTATTTTCAAGATTGCACAAAGAACAGATCTTGCCATTGTACATATCAGAATATTCCAGCACTGATACCTTTAATCCTGTACCAGAAGTGGCATTAATACCAAAACTGTTTATTCTGGTGAGGTTCATATTATTAAAATACTCTCCGCACTGGATGCAGTTTTCTTCTTTCCCTCTTATATCTTTATTTATAACAATTTCATCAGACAAGATTCTATCAATTAAAGAAGAATAAACGGAACTGTCGTCGCGTTTTATAGCATTTCGATTTAACATAGCAGATACGCGGGTTATAGTTTCCTGGAAGGTTGATTTAATGTGCTCTTTATTTATATAAGAGTATGCCGCAGAAATTATAGTTTTAAATGTAATTGCGTCAATAGCTTTAACGTCTATCCCACTGTCCTGAAGAAGCTGGATTTCATCCTCTATGTTTATGCCTGTACCTTTATCCAATTCAATTCTACGTAAAATCGCCGTTTTTACATATGCACTTTTTAAACTTATATCCTCATCTATTGCATTATCATTATCTTCAATATATTTTATTTTGCCATCTTTTGATACATCGAACCCCCATAGTTTGAACATATCTGATATGTGAAATGCTTGATTTAGTCTGTCAAGTTTCTGATATAATAGAAGGGCAGAACCCCAAAGATTCATAAACACTGTTAAAAATTCTGGGGTTACATTTATTTCATCTGCAAAGGTAGTGTTTATTTGATTAGATGAAGGGCGGTAATTGGTAGCAATCTTATTATAATCGCTTGTTAAGGGCTTCAATTTACCTATTAGATAAGCTTTTAGCTTAATCTTTTCCTCATTTCCTATTTCCCTGTTTAATATAATCCAGTTCGGACTTTTAATAATTGCATCTTCTTTAAAATAGTCGCATGTGTACCTTATAATATAATTTCTGAGCAGGGATTGATGTGCAGGTTGGAACTCTATAATAGAAACGTTAATCATGCCATTATTTTTCAGATCATTAAGAATAGTATGACCGATTGAAAAATCATCTAATTCTAGGCTCATCTTTGATGAGATTTTATCGCCGTCAGAAATAGTGTCTGCAAGTAGTATCAAAATCTTTTTTTTATCATCTTCTATATTGAAATTGTTTACTATGTCTTTACTCTGGTTTTCAACATTTAATATAATATACTCGATTTCCTTGAATATGTTTTCATCGTCTCTAATATAGGGAGAGTAAATTTTTAGGATTGCCTGTTTTTTATTATTTAGAAGTTCTAGATAATCTCTTGGCATCCAGATGTTATCTGGCACAAGCTTATTAAAATCATGCAGAATCGCAGATGCGAAAAATAGCTTTATGTATTCTCTATAATTATCTAATTTAACATTTCTCTCTTTTAATTTATTTTCCAATATTAGCCCACCAATATATGCAGTATTTATTACGTGAACTAAATAGGTTGTATCTTTATATATAGGCCACTTAGTACCACCTTTAGCTGGCATCAAAGGATAATTTCTTATTATATATGTCATAGGGCCAGAGTCCGAAAATAGGTCATGAAATGCTTGATTAAATTCTCTGGACCTGAATAACCGCGGAATATTGTAATTAATCATTAAAATCCACCATCCCAAACCCTAATTGTGGGCTTTTTCCAATTCCTGTAGAAAGAATAGTCTGTAAGATATCTTCGCTACATGAAATGACAAATTTTATGATAGAACAAGGCAACTGAATGTCATTTAATCGTATCAATTTCGGTTTTCCGTAAACAATATTTAACCCCTGAATATTCTCCTGGGTTCCCAATATTTTACTTGCTTTTCGTTCTATGGAGTCAATTAATAACTTTTCAAACAAAGGTTCCCCATATCTCACATACCTGCCATTCTTATCTTTAAGTAAAACAGGGCTTCTTGTTACTAAGGATACAACAGAATTTGAAATTTTTATCTTAAATAGTTTATCAGAATAGATTTGTAACTTTGTTGGCCCTACATCTATATATTTCCCCTTTGATAAAATGGTGTTAAGTACTTTCAACATATTTTCATCTCTGGATGATAAAATTAACATAACTCTCTTCGCATAAAAACCTTCTTTTTTAAATTTACAGTATCCTGACGGTATTAATTGGCTCATTACAAATAGTGGGACCGTTGCTCCATGGATATTGGCGGAAAGAGAAGGGTCAACTTCCTTTATATTTTTTAGTAAGTTTGAATACACCAGATACTGATGACTGTATGGAATAACACTGAATGTTGGGTTATCCAAGCTGATTACAAGTTTTGAATATATTTTATCCATAACTTAAAATATCTCACTTATATAAAATATTTTTGCATAATAACAGTAATAATGCATTAATAATGCATTATTGCAAACTATGAAAATATTAATTAATATAGTAATAATATCATTCTATGACTGTTGGTCTCGCGATATCAGGATTTAAGCCCGAGCTAGTTTTAGGTCCATTTTACTACAGGGAATTGCCAATTACAAAAATGTTAATTTTATATTATACTAATCATGAAAAATCAATATCAGCTACAGAGAAAATTGAACGTAAATTGAGAGACTTTGACATTCTGGTACACAAAGTTGAAATTAAAAACATATTTGATTTCTATGAAGTCTATATGAACACTCTCGAAATGACAAAAAAATTTAATATAAGCTGGGTTAATGAAACAGCAGGTCCTGGAATTGCAATTTCTTCAATAACCCTTGCAATGAAAGACAGAAAAATCAGCTATGTATATTTTCATGAATCAGCAGACGGAAGGCCAGCCTACACGGATATTATAAAAAGTTATAATCTTGAGATTTTTAATAAAGAAAAGACAAAATATATACCCATTATAAAGATAATATTCAATGAAACCTTAATTACAATAAATGGTTTATCAAGGTTATTATCTATATCCGAATCTACAATTTCTCGGAAACTGTCTATACTTTCTTCAATGAATTTTATATCATCAACTGGATCAGGTCGTGGCAACAGCGCTAAAAAATTTAGGCTTACTGAAACCGGCAAAAAGGTTTATAACTATTATTCAGAAGCGTCAGAATCTAACAAAGAAACAAAATCTGAGTGATTAGAGTTTTGAGTATTCTGACTAACGGCCTCAAGAGTCAAGTTGCATAACAACCGCCTCCGATTCACACACCTATATCGTCATATAGCTGAGGCTAAATAAGATTTTTCATGATTTCTGACTTTTTTATAGCAAAATTTCAATATACATATTGATTATTTTCTTAGTGAAAAATAGCTTAAAAGTCCTAATTGTAGTTATAGTGGCTATTATTCTGATCGGAACCGCATTTTTGGCATTATACCATCCATCAGAGCAGTTCACAGATACCTCCCAGACGGCAGCACCTGAGTCATTGGATCCGGCAACAGGTTTCTTTACAACAAACGTACCTTTATTCAATGCAGTATTCAATACCTTAGTTGAATTTAACAGAAGCTCAACACAGCTTGTGCCAGTCATTGCAAGCCATGTATATAATGGAAACGATAAGAATTATACCTTTGACATAAGGTCATACGCAAACTTCAGTAATGGCCAGCAGGTAAATGCATCATCAGTATGGTTTTCATTCGAACGCGGGGTAATAATGGGTCAGGGGCCATACGCATCTAATTATCCGGGGATATTATTTAATTCTACAATAGCAAGCGAGTGTGGAATATCAATACCTAACGGAACAATAAACGCATTAATAAATGCAGGATACCATATACCGGCCAATGGTTATTATAATATATCAGGCAAACTAACACATACACACTTCCTGAACTACACACTTGCAGCCATTGACCTTGATAACATACTATCGCATTTTAATTACAATGCAACGGAAATGAAGGTGATGGAATACAAAGGGCAGGCACTTGTTGTCAACTCAAATGACAATGTGTCAATAAACACAATGGTACCGTATGCATATCTATTGGATGATATAGCCCAGTGGGGATACATAGTTGATCGAAGCTATGTTGATGCTCATGGAGGAGTTACATATAATTCACCAAACTCATATCTTAACGCAAACGGAGCCATAGGATCAGGGCCATATATAATATCCAGTGTGGGAAAAGGATTCTCAACTATCGTGCTTGAGGCAAATCTTCATTACTGGGTTGATGGCCACACTTCCCAGGTTCCATCAATAGCCCAGCCTGCCCATATAAAGACAGTGGTAATAAAGTACGGATTATCACACGCTGACAGATTAGAGGACTTAGACAGGGGAATATCACAGATATCTACAGTATCTCCCACTTCATTCAAGCAGATAATAGACGGGTATCACATAGCAGCTGACAGGAATAGTACACTCGTGCATTCATATAAAACAGTAGGAACCTTTTTCATATCTATGAACACACAGAGGTCATACACAAATAACATCCATTTCAGGGAGGCACTGTACGATGCATTGAACTATACAGCAGAGTTGAAAGTATACGACAACAATTATAATGGCACCCCTGAGGCGTACCAGGAACTTGGTCCCATATCACCTATATATGGAAAGGCATACTACAATCCTGACAACTTACCTATGCCCACACAGAATTTAACCGCGGCTATACAGAACTTGACAATGGCAGGGCATG